>NZ_JBYTEQ010000002.1:162062-428087 GCF_058792115.1 Cellulosimicrobium sp. EB106-03-01-XG111 | reverse complement strand
ATAGGCCGGACGTGGAAGCGGGGACGAAAGACCCGTGCAGCTGACCGGTACTAATCAGCCGACAACTTCAACACCAACACATTCTTGTGCTACGCGTCCACTGTGCGGTTCCCGAACCACCAACACCACACCCCCCACGGGGTGCCCCGGTGTTGACACGGTTCAACAGAGTTACGGCGGTCACAGCGAAGGGGAAACGCCCGGTCCCATACCGAACCCGGAAGCTAAGCCCTTCAGCGCCGATGGTACTGCCCTGGAGACGGGGTGGGAGAGTAGGACGCCGCCGGACAACCCTTCACCGAAGGCCCACCCCACACGGGGTGGGCCTTCGGCATTTCCGCATACCCCCACACACCACGACGGACGCCCCCGTCACCGCTCGCGTAGCCGCGTCGGCACCCGTGGTGTTCACCGGATCTCCGCCCGGACGAGGCTCGGTACCGCTGCAGGCTGGCCGGAGGCGGGCCACGGCGCGCGTCCCCACTAGAATGGGGGCATGTCCACCATCTCCCGTGACGAGGTCGCGCGCGTCGCCGCGCTGGCCCGCATCGATCTGCGACCCGAGGAGCTGGACCGGCTCTCCGGCGAGCTCGACGTGATCGTCGACGCCATCGCCAAGGTCAGCGAGGTCGCGACGCCCGACGTCCCCGCGACGAGCCACCCGATCCCGATGTCGAACGTCTTCCGCGATGACATCCCCGAGCCGCCGCTGCCCGTCGAGGACGTCCTCGCGGCCGCGCCCGCGGCCGAGGACGGTCGGTTCTCCGTACCGCAGATCCTCGGGGAGGAGTGAGATGACGGACCTGACACGGCTCTCCGCAGCCGAGCTCGCTGAAGGGCTCGAGGCGCGCGACATCTCGAGCGTCGAGGCCACCCAGGCGCACCTGGACCGGATCGTCGCGGTCGAGGGCGCGGTGAACGCGTTCCTCCACGTCAACACCGACGAGGCGCTCGCCACGGCCCGCTCGGTCGACGACCGCCGCGTCGCGGGCGAGCCGGTGCACCGGCTCGCCGGCGTGCCGATCGCGGTGAAGGACGTCGTCGTGACGAAGGGCATGCCGACGACGGCCGGGTCCAAGATCCTCGAGGGCTGGGTGCCGCCGTACGACGCGACGCTCGTCGAGAAGATCCGCGCGGCCGGCCTCCCGATCCTCGGCAAGACGAACATGGACGAGTTCGCCATGGGCTCGTCGACCGAGCACTCCGCCTACGGCAACACCCGGAACCCGTGGGACCTCGACCGGATCCCCGGCGGGTCGGGAGGCGGCTCCGCCGCGGCGGTGGCGGCGTTCGAGGCCCCGCTCGCGATCGGCACGGACACCGGCGGCTCCATCCGTCAGCCCGGGGCCGTGACCGGGACCGTCGGCGTGAAGCCGACCTACGGCGGCGTCTCCCGGTACGGGCTCATCGCGATGGCGTCCTCGCTCGACCAGGCGGGCCCCGTCACGCGCACGGTGCTCGACGCCGCGCTGCTGCACGAGCTCATCGGTGGCTACGACCCGCGCGACTCCACGTCGATCCCCGGCCGCGGGCCGGCGCTCGTCGACGCTGCGGTGCAGGGTGCGACGGGCGACCTGTCCGGCCTGCGCGTCGGTGTCGTCAAGGAGCTCACGGGCGAGGGCTACCAGGAGGGTGTGAGCGCGCGGTTCGCGCAGTCGCTCGACCTCCTGCGCGGGCTCGGCGCGGAGATCGTGGAGGTCTCCTGCCCCCACTTCGAGTACGCGCTCGGCGCGTACTACCTGATCATGCCGTCGGAGGCGTCGAGCAACCTCGCGAAGTTCGACGGCATGCGCTTCGGCCTGCGCGTGGAGCCCGAGGAGGGCCCCGTGACCGCTGAGCGCGTCATGGCCGCCACGCGCGGGGCGGGCTTCGGCGACGAGGTGAAGCGCCGCATCATCCTCGGCACGTACGCGCTCTCGGCGGGCTACTACGACGCGTACTACGGCAGCGCGCAGAAGGTCCGCACGCTCATCCAGCGGGACTTCGCCGCCGCCTTCGAGCACGCGGACGTCCTCGTCTCGCCGACGGCCCCGACCACGGCGTTCCGGTTCGGCGAGAAGCTCGACGACCCGCTCGCCATGTACCTCAACGACGTCGCGACGATCCCCGCGAACCTCGCGGGGGTCCCCGGGATGTCCGTGCCGTCGGGCCTGTCGGACGACGGCCTGCCCGTCGGGTTCCAGATCCTCGCGCCGGCCAAGGCCGACGACCGCATGTACCGGGTGGGCGCCGCGCTCGAGGCCGCCCTGGTCGGCTCGTGGGGCGGCCCGCTGCTCGACCGCGCGCCCGCGCTGCCCACGGCCACGAACGCACAGGAGGGCCAGGTCGGATGACCGCCACGACCGTCGACCTCGTCGACTACGCCGACGCCACGCGCCGCTACGACCCCGTCATCGGGATCGAGGTGCACGTCGAGCTCGGCACGCTGACCAAGATGTTCTGCCCGGCCGAGGTGAGCTTCGGCGCCGAGCCGAACACGCAGGTGACCCCGGTCTCGCTCGGGCTCCCGGGCGCCCTGCCGGTCGTCAACGGCAAGGCCGTCGAGTACGCGATCCGCATCGGTCTCGCGCTCAACTGCCAGATCGCCGAGACGTGCCGGTTCGCGCGCAAGAACTACTTCTACCCGGACGTCCCGAAGAACTTCCAGACGTCCCAGTACGACGAGCCCATCGCCTACGACGGGTGGATCGACGTCGAGCTCGAGGACGGGACCGTGTTCCGCGTCGAGATCGAGCGCGCGCACATGGAGGAGGACGCCGGCAAGAACACCCACGTGGGTGGGGCGACCGGCCGCATCCACGGTGCCGAGTACTCGCTCGTCGACTACAACCGCGCCGGCATCCCGCTCGTCGAGATCGTCACGCGGCCGATCACGGGCGCGGGCGACCGCGCCCCCGAGGTCGCGCGCGCGTACGTCCAGACCCTGCGCGACATCTTCCGGGCGCTCGACGTGTCCGAGGCGCGCATGGAGCGTGGCAACGTCCGGGCCGACGTGAACCTGTCGCTGCGCCCGACGCCCGAGTCGCCGCTCGGCACGCGCACCGAGACGAAGAACGTCAACTCGTTCCGCTCCGTCGAGCGCGCCGTGCGCTACGAGGTGTCCCGTCAGGCCGCCGTGCTCGACGCGGGCGGCACGGTGATCCAGGAGACGCGGCACTGGCACGAGGACACCGGCATCACGACGTCGGGCCGCGTGAAGTCGGACGCGGAGGACTACCGGTACTTCCCGGAGCCCGACCTCGTCCCGATCGCGCCGCCGCGCGAGTGGATCGAGGAGATCCGTGCGGGGCTCCCCGAGCTCCCGGTCGCGCGTCGTCGTCGGCTCCAGGGGGAGTGGGGCTACGCGGACGCCGAGATGCGCGACGTCGTGAACGCGGGCGCGCTCGACCTCATCGAGGCCACCGTCGCCGCGGGCACCAGCCCGGCCGGTGCGCGCAAGTGGTGGATGGGCGAGCTCGCGCGCCGCGCCAAGCAGGACGAGGTGTCCCTCGAGGCGCTGCCCGTGACGCCCGCGCAGATCGCCGCGCTGCAGGGCCTCGTCGACGCGGGCCGGATCAACGACAAGCTCGCGCGCCAGGTCCTCGACGGCGTCCTCGCCGGCGAGGGGGACCCGGAGGCCGTCGTCACCGCCCGGGGCCTCGAGGTCGTCTCCGACGACGGCGCGCTGCTCGCCGCGATCGACGAGGCGCTCGCCGCGCAGCCGGACATCGTGGAGAAGGTGCGGGGCGGGAACCTCGGGCCGGTCGGCGCGATCATCGGCGCCGTCATGAAGGCGACCCGTGGCCAGGCGGACGCGGGCCGCGTGCGCGAGCTCGTCCTCGAGCGGATCGGCTGACCGCCGTGACGCGCGGACCGGTCGTCCTGGGGGAGATGGTGCGCCTGCGCCCGATCGAGGCGCGGGACGCGGACCGCATGTGGGAGTCGCTGCAGGACCCGGAGGCGAACCGCCTCACGGGGACGACGGAGACCTTCACGCGCGACCAGATCGACGAGTGGGTCGCGACCGTCAGCGACCGCGACGGCCGGTACGACTGGGCCATCACGCCGGGCGCGGTGCGTGACGGGCAGCCGGTGAGCGACGAGCTGATCGGCGAGATCGTGCTCAACGACCTCGACGAGCACGCGCGCTCGGCGAACCTGCGGCTCGCGCTGCTCCCGAACTACCGCGGGCGCGGCTACGGTCGCGAGGCGATCTTCGAGGTGCTCCGGTTCGCGTTCGAGGGGTCGACGGACGTCGACGGCGTCCGGCACGAGGGACCGCGCCTGCACCGCGTGAGCCTCGACGTGCTGAGCATCAACCCTCGCGCCCGGATGCTCTACGAGTCGCTCGGCTTCCGCGAGGAGGGTCGCCTGCGCGACGTCTACCGCGACGGGGACGGGTGGGCGGACGCCACCGTCATGAGCATCCTCGAGGACGAGTTCCGGGCTGGGCTCGGCGCACCCTGAGCCGTCCGCGGACGACGCACGCGCACGACCGCACGAAGGGGCCCGGCAGCATCCGCTGCCGGGCCCTTCGTCGTCCCCGGGCCGCTCGCTCGCAGTGCGCCCGCTTCCGCACGCCGCGTCCGCGCGTCAGCCGCGGTACGCCTCGCGCAGCAGGTCCATCCCGTTGAGCGTGCCCTCGAACGAGTTCCCGCCGGTCATGACGACGACCAGCTCCTGGTCGGGGAACAGCGCGAGGAGTTGCCCGCCCAGACCGAGGGCGAAGACCATCCCGAGGTCCGGGTCGGACCACCAGTGCCAGCCGTAGGCGCCGATCCAGGGGTAGGTCCGGGTACGGGGGCGCCAGCACTCGCGCAACCAGTCCGACGACGCGACCTCCTCGCGCAGCACGGCGGTCCCCAGCCGTGCGAGGTCGGTCGGGAGGAGGCACAGCCCGTTGCCTGCGTGGCTGTAGCCGCTGCGGTCCGCGTAGATGCGCCAGCGGCGGATGCCCGAGGGGCGGAAGAGGTGCTCCTCCGCGAGCTGTTCGACGCTGCGGCCCGTGCGCCGGTGGAGCACCGCACCGAGCAGGTGCGAGGAGCCCGTCGAGTACCACATCGCACGTCCGGGCTCGTCGACCAGCGGCCGGTCGACGACGGCGCGCAGCAGGTCCCGGCTCGCGGTGAGCGGCGGGGCCGAGCCTCGCCACTCACCGAACTCCGGCCACTCCAGACCCGACGTCATCGCCAGCAGGTGCTCGACGGTGATGGCCCGCTTGCGCTCGTCGTCGACCGGGACGTCCGGCAGGTGGGCGAGCGCGGAGGACGACAGGTCGACGTCGACGAGGCCCGCGAGGAGGCCGGTGACGCCTTTGGTCACCGAGTTGAGCTTGGCGGGCCGGTCCGCTCCGTCGTGCCGGCGGAACCATGTGCGCTCGGTCGCGCCCGCGTGCACCACGACGAGCGCGTGGACGCCGGCGGTCCGGAGCCGCCGCTCCCAGTGCGGGCCGGACCAGAGGTCGTCGATCATGGGGGCAGAACGTAGCGTCGCCGGTCCGCCGTGGACAACCGGTTTCCGACCTGGCGCTGCGCGGTGCCTGACCGCACCGTGGTTGACATCACCCAGCCCACGACGTACATTCATAAGACGGAAACAAACTTCCGAGATGTGGAATCCACTCCGAAGGTCGGGCGGCCGTGCCGCTCGACCCGGTCGTCGAGAGGGAACGCAGCGATGACGCTGGACGAGTTCAACCGGTGGTCGCCGGACGAGGCGCGGGACGCGCTCCTCGCGTGCGCCCACGTGGACCGGTGGGCCGAGGAGGTCGCGGCCGGTCGCCCGTACGCGACCGTGGACGCCGCCGCCGAGGCGGCGCTCGCCGCCGCCGACCCGTGGACGGACGACGAGATCGACTCGGCCCTGGCGCGCCACCCCCGGATCGGCGAGCGTGCCGAGGGGGAGGCGGCGGACGCGAGCATGTCGCGCTCCGAGCAGGCCGGCGTCGACACCTCCGACGACGACGTGGCACGTCGGCTCGTCGAGGGGAACCGCGCGTACGAGCAGCGGTTCGGCCACGTGTTCCTCGTCCGGGCCGCCGGGCGCAGCGCCGAGGAGATCCTCGAGCAGCTCACCGAGCGGCTGGGCAACGACGCCGAGACCGAGCGGGCGAACGCCGCCCGCAACCTGCGCGAGATCGCCGCGCTGCGGCTGAAGGGAATGCTGACGGCATGAGCACCCACGCCAGCCACATCACCACGCACGTACTCGACGCGGCCAGCGGTAGGCCCGCCGAGGGGATCACCGTCCGCCTGGAGGCGGCTCCGGAGATCGCGGAGGGGACGACGGGGCAGGGCTGGTCCCTGGTGGCGTCCTCCCGCACGAACGACGACGGTCGCGTGCCCGAGCTCGGGCCCGAGACCCTCGTCCCCGGTACGTACCGGCTCGTGTTCGACACGGCCGAGTACTTCGACCGGCGAGACACCGTGTCCTTCTACCCGGAGGTCGTCGTCGTCTTCCGGGTGGCGAGCGCCGAGCAGCACTACCACGTCCCCGTCCTGCTCAGCCCGTTCGCCTACTCGACCTATCGAGGGAGCTGACATGAGCACCACCACGACTGCCGAGCAGTCGGCGGCCACGCAGAGCAGCGGGGCCATCGTCCTGGGCGACAACCAGTGGGGCAAGGCGGAGGTGCGCCTCGTGCGCGTCGACCGCTCCACGCCCCGCCACGAGATCACGGACGTGAACGTCTCCTCGCAGCTGCGGGGCGGGCAGGAGGCCACGCACCGCGAGGGGGACAACTCCCGGTGCGTCGCGACCGACACGCAGAAGAACACGATCTACGCGTTCGCCCGTGACGGCGTCGGCGCGATCGAGGACTTCGCGATCCGCCTCGGGCAGCACTTCGTCGAGGACTTCGAGTGGATCGAGGGCGGGCGCTGGGAGATCGAGCAGTACTCCTGGAACCGCATCGAGACCGCGGACGGCGAGCACGACCACGCGTTCGTGCGCAACAACCAGGAGACGCGGACGACGGTCGTCCAGCGCGACGGCGACGAGGTCTTCGTCGTCTCGGGCCTCACGGACCTCGTCGTCCTCAAGTCGACGGGCTCGGAGTTCCACGGGTTCCCGCGCGACCGCTACACGACGCTCGTGGAGACCGACGACCGCATCCTCGCGACGTCGGTCACCTCGCGCTGGCGCTACACCACGACGGACGTCGACTTCGACGCGGTGTACGCGAAGGTCCGCGCGATCCAGCTCGAGGCGTTCGCGACGACGCACTCGCTCGCGCTCCAGCAGACGCTCTTCGCGATGGGCAAGGCGGTCCTGGAGGCCGTCCCCGAGATCGCGGAGATCAAGTTCTCGATGCCGAACAAGCACCACTTCCTCGTGGACCTGGCGCCGTTCGGCCTCGACAACCCGAACGAGGTCTTCTACGCGGCCGACCGGCCGTACGGCCTCATCGAGGCGACCGTCCTGCGTGAGGACGTCCCGGCCGAGCCGCGCGCCTGGGCGACCGTCACCGGGTTCTGCTGAGCCGACATGACGGACGGACGCGCCCTGCCCGGCCGCGGTGCACCCGCGGTCCGGCAGGGCGCGCCCGCGTCAGGGCGCGGCGGTGATGAGCTCGCGCGTGAGCTCGCTCGCGACGCGGTGCAGCACCGGGACCGCGTGCTCGCCGAACTCGTACGTCACGCGGGCCGCAGGCCCGGAGACGGACAGCGCGGTGGGGGTCGGGGCGTCGGGCACCGCGACGGCGAAGCAGCGCACGCCGAGCTCCTGCTCGCCGTCGTCGATCGCGTACCCGCGCTCGCGGGTCGCGGCGAGCTCCGCGAGGAGCGCGTCGACGTCGGTGATCGACTGGTCCGTCGCGGGCGGCATGCCGACGCGGCCCATGATCTCGCGCACCGTCTGGTCGGGGAGCTGGGCGAGGACCGCCTTGCCGACGCCCGTGCAGTGCGTGTAGACGCGCCGGCCGACCTCGGTGAACATCCGCATCGAGTGGCTCGACGACGCCTGGGCGACGTAGACCGCCATGTCGCGGTCGATCATCGCGAGGTTCGCCGACTCGCCGAGGTCGTGGGCGAGGCGCTCGAGGTAGGGGCGCGCACCCGCGCCGAGCTGGCGGCCCGCCGACTCGCCGAGCCGGATGAGGCGCGGGCCGAGGGTGTACCGCCGCGACGGCGTCTGGCGCACGTAGCCCTGGGCGAGCAGCGTGCGCAGCAGGCGGTGGATCGTCGGCAGCGGGAGGCCCGCGTGCTGTGCGAGCTCGCTCAGGCCGGACTCGCCGCCGAAGTCGGCGAGCAGCTCGAGCAGCTCGATCGCGCGGTCCACGGACTGCACGCCCCCGGTCGGCTTCGCCGGCCTCGTGCTCGGGGCGGTCTCCGTCGGCTCCGTCGCCGAGGTCTCGGCCATCTCACCATCTCCTGTCCACCAGGTGCCGCCCGACGGCGGGCGCACCTCGCCTGAGCAGTGCGGGAACCTCCCGCGCTCCCTTCCGCATCACGGAAGACACGCATCAGCATACGAGAAGAAGGAACGAACATGACGTCCGAGACGAAGGCCCCGGAGACGCAGGCCGCGACGGCGAAGAGCGCCGCGACCAGCCCGAGCTACTCCATCACGCTCCGCGTCGAGGCCCCGAGCGGTCACCGCACGGCGAGCGACCTCGTCGCGGCGGTGAGCGCGACGGGCGCCTCGATCACGGGCGTCGACGTCTCGGAGTCGGGGGCGGACCGCCTCGTCGTCGACATCACGGCCGACACCGTCGACGCCGCGCACGTGGAGCGCATCCGGGACGCGCTGGGCGCGCTCGACGGCCTCACCGTGCGGCACGTGAGCGACGCGACGTTCCTCATGCACCTCGGCGGCAAGCTCGAGGTCAACCCCAAGGTGCCGCTGCGCCACCGCGCCGACCTGGCCCGCGCCTACACGCCGGGCGTGGCGCGTGTGTGCCTCGCGATCGCGGAACGGCCCGAGGACGCGCGCCGCCTGACGGTCAAGCGCAACACGGTCGCGGTCGTGACGGACGGCACCGCCGTCCTCGGCCTCGGCGACATCGGTCCCGCCGCCGCGCTGCCCGTCATGGAGGGCAAGGCCGCGCTGTTCAAGCAGTTCGCGGGCGTCGACGCCTGGCCCGTGTGCCTCGACACGACGGACACCGAGGAGATCATCCGCACGGTGAAGGCCATCGCGCCCGTGTACGGCGGGATCAACCTCGAGGACATCTCCGCGCCCCGCTGCTTCGAGATCGAGCGCCGCCTGCGCGAGGAGCTCGACATCCCCGTGTTCCACGACGACCAGCACGGCACGGCGATCGTCGTGCTCGCGGCGCTGACGAACGCCCTGCGCGTGGTCGGCAAGGCCATCGAGGACGTGCGCATCGTCGTCTCCGGCGTCGGCGCCGCGGGCAACGCGATCATCGCGCTGCTCCAGGGCCAGGGCGCGCGGAACATCGTCGCGTTCGACCGTCAGGGCGCGATCCACCCCGGCGCGAGTCTCACGGACGAGCACCGCCGTCGTCTGGCGGAGACGACCAACCCCGAGGGCTTCACGGGCACGCTGCGCGAGGGCCTGGCCGGGGCCGACGTCTTCGTCGGTGTCTCGGGTCCGAACATCCTCACGGGCGACGACGTCGCGACCATGGCCGACGACGCGATCGTCTTCGCGCTGGCCAACCCGACGCCGGAGGTCGACCCGATCGCCGCCGCGCAGCACGCGACGGTCGTCGCCACGGGCCGGAGCGACTACCCGAACCAGATCAACAACGTGCTCGCCTTCCCGGGCCTCTTCCGCGGCCTGCTGGACGTCGGCGCGAGCGAGATCACCGACGAGATGCTGCGCGCCGCGGCCGTCGCGATCGCCGACGCCGTCGCGCCCGAGGAGCTCAGCGCGAGCTACATCGTCCCGAGCGTCTTCGAGCCGGCCGTCTCGACGGCCGTCGCGCGCGCCGTCGCCGAGGTCGCGGAGCGCGACCGCGCGGGCCAGGCTCAGGAGAGCAGCACGTCGGGCCACCACGTCGGGTCGGCAGCCCGGTCCTGACGCACCCTCGTCAGCCCGGCCCGCCCCGCAGAAAGGACACCACCATGACCACCACCACGGCCGTCGCCGTCCACGGACCCGCCGTCGAGCGGTCCGACGAGATCCTCACGCCGGACGCGCTCGACTTCGTCGCCGACCTGCAGCGCCGGTTCGGCGCCCGGCGCGACGAGCTGCTCGCCGCGCGGGCCGAGCGCCGCGAGCAGGTCGCTCGCACGGGTCGCCTCGACTTCCTGCCCGAGACCGCCGACGTGCGCGCGGGGGACTGGACGGTCGCCGGCGCACCCGCGGACCTCCGGGACCGCCGCGTCGAGATCACCGGGCCCCCGACGCCCAAGATGGCGATCAACGCCCTCAACTCGGGCGCGAAGGTCTGGCTCGCCGACCTCGAGGACGCGTCGACGCCGCACTGGAGCAACGTCGTCGGGGGCCAGGTCGCCCTGCACGACGCGACGCGCCGCACGCTCGCGTTCACGTCGCCCGAGGGCAAGCAGTACGCGCTGCGTCCCGAGACCGACGACGACCCGCTCGCCGTCATGGTCGTGCGGCCCCGCGGCTGGCACTTCGACGAGGTGCACCTCACCGTGGACGGGACGCCCGCCGTGGGCGCGCTCGTCGACTTCGGCCTGCACTTCTTCCACAACGCGGCGGAGCTCGTCGTGCGCGGGTCCGGGCCGTACTACTACCTGCCGAAGATGGAGTCGCACCTCGAGGCACGCCTGTGGGACGAGGTCTTCACGCACGCGGAGCAGGCGCTGGGCATTCCGCACGGGACGATCCGTGCGACGGTCCTCATCGAGACGATCCCGGCCGCGTTCGAGATGGACGAGATCCTCTTAGAGCTGCGCGACCACGCGTCCGGGCTCAACGCCGGCCGCTGGGACTACCTGTTCTCCGTGATCAAGTACTTCCGCGACTCCGGGCCGTCGTTCACGCTGCCCGACCGCGGGTCCATCACGATGACCGCGCCGTTCATGCGCGCGTACACCGAGCTGCTCGTGCAGACGTGCCACCGGCGCGGCGCGTTCGCGATGGGCGGCATGGCGGCCGTCATCCCGAACCGTCGCGAGCCTGAGGTCACCGCCCAGGCGTTCGAGAAGGTGCGCGCCGACAAGCAGCGCGAGGCGGGCGACGGCTTCGACGGCTCGTGGGTCGCGCACCCGGACCTCGTGCCGGTGTGCCGCGAGGTCTTCGACGGCGTGCTCGGCGAGCGGCCCAACCAGCTCGACCGGCAGCGCCCCGACGTCCACGTCACGGCCGACCAGCTGCTCGACGTGGCCTCCGCGCAGGGCGACGTCACCGAGGCCGGGCTGCGCAACAACCTGTACGTGTCCGTCGCGTACGTCGCGGCGTGGCTCGCGGGCAACGGCGCGGTCGCGATCCACAACCTCATGGAGGACGCCGCGACCGCGGAGATCTCGCGCTCGCAGGTGTGGCAGTGGGTGCGCTCGGGCGCGTCGTTCACCGCGGGCGAGAGCGCGGGCGCGACCGTCACCGCCGACCTGGTCCGCACGCTCCTGCGCGAGGAGACCGCGCGGCTGCGCGACGACGTCGGGCACGAGGCCTACGACGCCGGACCGTACGACCGGGCGGCGGCGCTCGTCGAGGACATCGCGCTCAACGAGCACTACGTCGACTTCCTCACGCTGCCCGCGTACGAGGACGTCGTCGCGCACGAGCAGGACGCGTCCTGATGCCGGCCGGTGGTGAGGCGGGCTCCGTCCGCGGCTTCAGCGAGGACGGCGTCGCGGCGCTGCACGCGTCGCTCGACGGGCTGCTCGCGCCCTGGGACGCGGAGCTCGCGTCCCGCTACCCGGGCGACGACGGCTCGCGCCAGCCCGTGCACACCGTCTACGTGCCTGGCGACCGGTACGCGGCCGGTCTCGCGCCGGAGTGGGCGGCGCGGGCGCGCGAGGCGGTCGACGGCGCGGGCGGCGTCCGCCGGCTCGTGGACCTGCTGGGCGTCGGGCAGGGAGCCGGGGGCGACCTCGCGGACGCCGTCGCGGAGCGCGTGAGCGCGAAGCTCGCGGTCGAGGGGATCGAGGACCTCCGGATCGACTTCGAGGACGGGTTCGGCGACCGCGGCGACGCGGCGGAGGACGCCGCGGTGATCGCCGCGGCGCGCGAGCTCGTCCGGGCCGAGGCGCAGGGCACCGCGACGCCGTTCGCGGGCATCCGCATCAAGTGCCTCGAGGAGGCGACGCGCCGCCGCGGCGTGCGCACCCTCGCGCTGTTCGTCGCGGAGCTCGTCGCGGGCCGCGCCGCGGTCGGCGAGCCCCCCGCCCTGCCGGACGGGTTCGTCGTGACGCTCGCCAAGGTCACCGCCCCGCAGCAGGTCGAGGCGATGGCGCGCGCGTGCGAGCACGTCGAGGACGCGAACGGCCTCGCACCGGGCATCCTGCGGTTCGAGGTGCAGGTCGAGACGCCGCAGGCGCTGCTCGCGGCCGACGGCACGGCGACGGTCGCACGTCTCGTGCACGCCGCGCCGGGACGCGTCACGGCGCTGCACTACGGCACGTACGACTACTCGGCGTCGCTCGGCATCGCCGCGGCCTACCAGTCGATGGAGCACCCTGCGGCCGACCACGCGAAGTCGGTCATGCAGCTCGCGGTCGCGGGCACGGGCGTGCGGCTGTCGGACGGGTCGACCAACGTCCTGCCCGTCGGCGACCCCCAGGCCGTCGACGCGGCGTGGCGCCTGCACGGGCGCCTCGTGCGCCGCTCGCTCGAGCGCGGCTACTACCAGGGCTGGGACCTGCACCCCGCCCAGCTCCCGAGCCGGTTCGCCGCGACGTACGCGTTCTACCGCGAGGGGGCGGCGTCGGCGCTCGTGCGCCTCGCGGCGTACGTCGGGTTCGTGCCCGACGCCGGCGGCGTGCTCGACGAGCCCGCCACGGCCAAGGCGATGGCCTGGTTCCTCGGCCGCGGCGTCGACTGCGGCGCGCTCACCGAGACCGAGGTCCGCACGGCGACCGGGCTCGACCGCGCCGGGCTCGACGCGGTCCGCGTCTCCGGGCGCGCGCCGCAGCCCGTCGCGGGCTGAGCGCCCGCCCTCCCCACCCTTCCCGCCGGGCGCCGCGGCACCGCCGCCGGCCCGGCCCACGACCTCCGAGGAGCGACCCCATGACCCAGACCACCCCCTACTACACCCCGCAGGGTGGCCTGCCCGGCCAGACCGAGCTGCTCACCGACCGCGCGATCGTCACCGAGGCCTACACGGTGATCCCGCGCGGCGTGCTGCGCGACATCGTCACGAGCAACCTGCCCGGCTGGGAGAAGACCCGGCTGTGGGTGCTCGCCCGGCCGATCGAGGGCTTCGCGACGACGTTCGCGCAGTACGTCATGGAGGTCTCGCCCGGCGGCGGGTCGGACCAGGGCGAGGACGAGGAGACCGTCCAGTCCGTCGTCTTCGTCACCGAGGGCACGCTCGTGCTCACGCTCGCCGGGGTCGAGCACGTGCTGGAGCCGGGCGGGTACGCGTACCTGGCGGCGGGGGAGCGGTGGGCGCTGCACAACCGGTCGGACGCCAAGGCGGCGTTCCAGTGGATCCGCAAGGTGTACGAGCCGATCCCGGGGCACACCGCGACGTCGTTCGTCACGCGCGAGCAGGACGTCGAGCCGCGCGCCATGCCGGACACCGACGGCGTGTGGGTGACGACGCGGTTCGTCGACCCCGACGACCTCGCGCACGACATGCACGTCAACATCGTGACCTTCCAGCCGGGCGGGTCCATCCCGTTCGCGGAGACGCACATCATGGAGCACGGCCTCTACGTGCTCGAGGGCAAGGCGGTCTACCGCCTCAACGGCGACTGGGTCGAGGTGCAGGAGGGCGACTTCATGTGGCTCCGGGCGTTCTGCCCGCAGGCCTGCTACGCCGGCGGGCCGAAGCCGTTCCGCTACCTCCTCTACAAGGACGTGAACCGGCAGGTCAAGCTCGACCGCCGTCGCTGACCCGCTCCTGGTCACGAGCAGAAGGGTCCGGTTCCACGGTCGGAACCGGACCTTTCTCGTGTTCGCGATCGCGCCTGCTCCGAGCAGTCCGGCAGCGTCACGTCGCCACGCATTTCACCCTGACCACCGCAAAGATCATCCGCTCCGAGGCGATGATCGGCTCGCTGGCGGTGCCAGAGTGAAGTGCACGACGAATCGTCATTGCCCAGTGGAGTGCTCATGGCACCGCGCTACAACCCGCCGCCCAACTGGCCGCCCCCGCCTCACGGCTGGTCACCGCCGTCCGGCTGGAGGCCGGACCCGTCGTGGGGGCCAGCGCCACCAGGGTGGCAGTTCTGGGTCGAAGAACCTGGGCCGGACGCCTCGCAGCAAGGGGGGACGTCGTCGAGCACCGGAGTGGTCGAGGCAAGCGCGGGCGCACTCCCGACACGGTCGTGGCTCGCGCGTCACAAGCTCCTCACCGGGGCGGGGCTCGTGGTGGTGCTCGTCATCGCCGTCGCTGCACTGGTCGGCGGCAACGGCGACGGCAACGACAGCAGAGAGTCCGTTGCTGACACGACGACCACGCAGGAGGCGACGCCCGACGCGAAGTCGGCCGAAGAGATCGCTGCTGAGGAGCAGGCCGAAGCAGATCGTCTTGCCGAGGAGGAAGCGGCAGCCGCGGCACAGGCCGAGGAGGAACGGCTGGCGGAGGAGCAGCGCCTCGCTGAAGAGGCAGCCGCTGCCGAGGCTGCTGCAGCAGAAGCAGCGAGGATAGGGTCGGTCGCGCAGCAGAACGCGTACCGGTCGGCCGTGAGCTACCTCGAGTACACGGGGTTCTCACGTTCGGGCCTCATCGGGCAGCTCGAGTTCGAGGGTTACAGCACGGCCGACGCCGAGTTCGCCATCGCTCGACTTGAGGCCGAAGGAGGCGTGGACTGGAACGCGGAGGCAGCCGAAAGCGCGGCGAGCTATCTCGACTACACCGCGTTCTCGCGATCCGGGCTCATCGACCAGCTCCTCTATGAGGGGTTCACCCCTGAACAGGCCGAGTACGGTGTGAGCACGACGGGCCTATGACGGGCAGTGCGGCTTGCTCCTGACTCTCGGCGTTCCAACTCGAGGCTGGCACGATACGTCTGTGGGAGGTATCGGGAGCCGTGACGATCTCTACGGAGTCGACTGGGACTTCTTGGCGCTGGATCGTGACGGCCAGATCGCCCTCATCTCGAGCACGGGCTATGGCCAGATCCCGACACGGGTCCTGGATCAAGCAGCCCTCGTGGAAGACGCGGTCGAGAGGTCGAGTGCCTTGCCCGTGATCGGAGAACCGATCAATCGCGTACCTGACCGGACGGGCGACTACTCCTCGTGGTTCGAGCGAAGCGTGCGCGGCTTCTACACGTACGACTGGAGCGTCTACCACGGCCCCTACCGGGCTCTCTCCGCCCCGACAGTTGCACTCGAAGTTTCGGCTGCGGACCCGATGATTGCTCAAGCGGCCTCACTCCTCGAACTGCAGTTCTCCTTCGCCACGACAGCGCAGTTCTGGCTCGACGGGACTGATCGCTAGCGCGCTCGCAGTCACACGCTCACCGTTGCCCCACGCGCAACTACGCGGTCGCACGGGCCCGGCTCCGCACGCGGAACCGGGCCCTCCCCATGCCCACAACCGGACGGGGTGCGGACTCGGCTGTTGACGCTCCGCGGTGACCATGCCTAGACTTCCATACAGCAGAAGAAGAATTCCGCAGAATGGAATCGCATAGTAGCGAGACGCGGACGGACCCAGGGAGACGACGATGAGCCCCGCACCGACGTACACCGTCAACTGCTCGATCCTGCTCACGGACCTGCCGTTGCTCGAGCGGCCCGCCGCCGCCGCGGCAGCGGGCTTCCGGGGCGTCGAGTTCTGGTGGCCGTTCGCGTCGCCCACGCCCGCCCGCGACGAGGTCGACGCGTTCGTCGGCGCGATCGAGGCGGCGGGCGTGCAGCTCACCGGCCTGAACTTCGACGCCGGGAACATGCCGGGCGGCGACCGCGGTCTCGTGTCGTGGCCCGCGCGCTCGTCCGACCTGCGCGCGAACCTCGACGTCGTCACCGCGATCGGGGAGCGCACCGGCTGCCGCGCGTTCAACGCGCTCTACGGCAACCGCCAGGAGGGCGAGACGCCCGAGGCGCAGGACGAGCTCGGCGCCGAGAACCTCGCGCTCGCGGCGCGGGCGGTGGGTCGCGTCGGCGGCACGGTGCTCGTCGAGCCGGTGAGCGGCGCGCCGGCGTACCCGTTGAAGACGGCGGCCGACGCCGTGCGCGTCATCGACCGGGTCGCCGCCGACCACGGCGAGACGAACCTCGGCCTCCTGTTCGACGTCTACCACCTGGCCGTGAACGGCGACGACGTCGACGCGGCCCTGTCGACCTACCGCGGCCGCATCGCGCACGTGCAGGTCGCGGACGCGCCCGGGCGCGGCGAGCCCGGCACGGGCGACCTGCCGATCGAGCGCTGGACCAAGGACCTGCGCGCCGGCGGCTACGACGGCTGGATCGGCCTCGAGTACAAGACCGCCGCCGCCGACCCGTTCGCGTGGCTCGCCGCCGTCGAGCGCTGACGCGAGCCGCGGCCGTCCGCCGGCCGCCCCGACCCCCGACCTGAACCACCCAGAGGAGCACACCATGGCCTCCATCGCCTTCATCGGACTCGGCATCATGGGCAGCCCCATGGCCGTCCACCTGCAGAACGCCGGGCACGACGTCGCGGGCTACAACCGCAGCCCCGAGAAGACCGCGCCGCTCGTCGAGGCGGGTGGTCGCGCGGCCGCGTCGGTCGCCGACGCGGTCTCGGGCGCGGACGTCGTCGCGATCATGGTCCCGGACTCGCCCGACGTGGAGGCGGTGCTCACCGGCGACGACGGCGTCCTCGCGAACGCGAAGCCGGGCGCGCTCGTCGTCGACTTCTCCTCGATCCGCCCGGACGTCACGGTCGCGCTCGCGCAGCAGGCGAAGGACGCGGGCCTGCGGATCGTCGACGCCCCCGTCTCGGGCGGCGAGCCGGGCGCGATCAACGCCGCGCTGTCGATCATGGTCGGCGGCACGCCCGAGGACTTCGAGGCGGCGAAGCCGTTCCTCGACGTCGTCGGCAAGACGGTCGTGCACGTGGGCCCGAACGGCTCCGGCCAGACCGTGAAGGCCGCGAACCAGCTCATCGTCGCCGCGAACATCCAGGCGCTCGCCGAGGCGGTCGTCTTCCTCGAGGCCTACGGCGTCGACACCGAGGCCGCGATCGAGGTCCTCGGCGGCGGCCTCGCGGGCTCGGCGGTGCTGAACCAGAAGGCGCGCAAGATGCTCGACCGCGACTTCGGCCCCGGGTTCCGGATCGAGCTCCACCACAAGGACCTCGGCATCGTCACCGCGGCGGCCCGCGAGGCGGGCGTCGTCGCGCCGCTCGGCGGCCTCGTCGCCCAGCTCATGGCTTCCGCCCGCGCGAACGGCGACGGCGGTCTCGACCACTCCGGCCTGTTCCGCGGCGTCGAGCGCCTGTCCGGCCGCGACGGCTCCTGACCCTCACCCTGACGACGACGTCACCTCCAGCAAGGAGAGAAACCATGCCTCGTATGCGTGCGGTGGACGCCGCAGTGGCGATCCTCGAGATCGAGGGCGCGACCCAGGCCTTCGGCCTGCCCGGCGCCGCCATCAACCCCTTCTACTCCGCGATGCTCGCGCACGGCGGCATCGACCACGTGCTCGCCCGCCACGTCGAGGGCGCGTCGCACATGGCCGACGGCTACTCCCGCGCGAAGCCGGGGAACATCGGCATCTGCATCGGCACGTCGGGCCCCGCGGGCACCGACATGATCACCGGCCTCTACGCCGCGTGGGCCGACTCGATCCCCATGCTCTGCATCACGGGTCAGGCGCCGGTCGCCAAGCTCGACAAGGAGGACTTCCAGGCCGTCGACATCGCGAGCATCGCCGCTCCGGTGACGAAGATGGCCAAGACCGTCCTCGAGGCCGGGCAGGTGCCGCAGGTCTTCCAGCAGGCATTCCACCTCATGCGCTCGGGCCGCCCGGGACCGGTGCTCATCGACCTGCCGATCGACGTGCAGCTCACGGAGATCGAGTTCGACCCGGCGACCTACGAGCCGCTGCCCGTGCACCGCCCGACGGCGACGCGCGCCCAGGCCGAGAAGGCGATCGACCTGCTGCTCGCGGCGGAGCGTCCGCTGCTCATCGCGGGCGGCGGCATCGTCAACGCGGGCGGCGAGGACCTGCTCGTCGAGCTCGCCGAGACGCTCGGCGTCCCCGTCATCCCGACGCTCATGGGCTGGGGCGTGATCCCGGACGACCACGCGCTCATGGCCGGCATGGCCGGGCTCCAGACGTCGCACCGCTACGGCAACGCGAACCTGCTCGCGTCCGACTTCGTGCTCGGCATCGGCAACCGCTGGGCCAACCGCCACACGGGCGGCCTCGACACGTACCGGGCGGGCCGCACGTTCGTCCACGTCGACATCGAGCCGACGCAGATCGGCCGCGTGTTCGCGCCCGACTACGGCATCGTGTCGGACGCGAAGGCGGCCCTCGAGCTGTTCGTCGAGGTGGCGCGCGAGCGCCGCGACGCCGGCCGCGCGCGCGACTACGCGGGCTGGGCGGCCGAGTGCGCCGAGCGCAAGCGGACGCTGCAGCGCAAGACGCACTTCACCGAGATCCCCATCAAGCCGCAGCGCGTGTACGAGGAGATGAACAAGGCCTTCGGCCCCGAGACGCGCTACGTCACGACCATCGGGCTCTCGCAGATCGCCGGCGCGCAGTTCCTCCACGTGTACCAGCCGCGGCACTGGATCAACGCGGGCCAGGCCGGGCCCCTCGGCTGGACCGGCCCCGCGGCGCTCGGCGTCGCGAAGGCCGTGCCGGACGAGCCGGTCGTCGCGCTCTCGGGCGACTACGACTTCCAGTTCATGATCGAGGAGCTCGCGGTCGGCGCGCAGTTCAACCTGCCGTACGTGCACGTCGTCGTGAACAACTCCTACCTGGGCCTGATCCGCCAGGCGCAGCGGGCCTTCGACATGGACTACCACGTCCAGCTCTCGTTCGAGAACGTCAACTCGCCCGAGCTCGGCGGCTACGGCGTCGACCACGTCAAGGTGGCCGAGGGCCTGGGCTGCAAGGCGATCCGCGTGACCGACCCCGAGGGGCTCGGCGAGGCGTTCGCGAAGGCGCAGGCCATGGCGGCCGAGTTCCGCGTGCCGGTCGTGGTCGAGGTCATCCTCGAGCGCGTCACGAACATCGCGATGGGCGTCGAGCTCACGGGCGTCAACGAGTTCGAGGGCCTCGCGATCTCGGCCGAGGACGCCCCCACCGCCACCGCGCTGCTCGACTGAGCGCGCCGCACCCAGGGAGCAGGAGACATGACGGAGGGCGCGATGGGTACGGGTGAGGTGAGCGGTCGCGAGCACGAGTACGACCTCGTCGTGCGGGGCGAGCGCGTGCTCGTCGCCGGCGGGGAGCACCCGCGCGAGGTGGGTGTCGTCGGGGGAGTGGTCCGCGCGATCGAGCCGCTCGGCGCCGGGCTCGACGGCGCGCGCGTCATCGAGCTGGAGCCGCACCAGGTGCTGGTCCCCGGGCTCGTCGACACGCACGTGCACGTCAACGAGCCGGGGCGCACCGAGTGGGAGGGCTTCGCGTCCGCGACGCGGGCCGCCGCCGCGGGCGGGGTGACGACGATCGTCGACATGCCGCTCAACTCGATCCCGCCGACGGTCGACGTCGAGGCGCTCGAGACCAAGCAGAAGGTCGCGCGCGACCAGGCGTTCGTCGACGTCGGGTTCTGGGGTGGGGCCGTGCCCGGCAACGCGGACGAGCTGCGGCCCCTGTGGGACGCGGGCGTGTTCGGGTTCAAGTGCTTCCTGCTGCACTCGGGGGTCGAGGAGTTCGGGTACCTCGAGCCCGACGAGCTCGAGGCCGACCTGCGCCTGCTCGCCGACTTCGACGGTCTCATGCTCGTGCACGCCGAGGACTCGCGGGCGATCGAGCGGGCGCCCACCCCGCACGGCGACCACTACGACACGTTCCTCGCGTCGCGCCCGCGCGGCGCGGAGAACGTCGCGATCGCGGCGGTGATCGAGGCGGCGCGCTGGACCGGGGCGCGGGCGCACGTGCTGCACCTGTCGAGCTCGGACGCGCTGCCGATGATCCGGAGCGCGAAGCGCGAGGGTGTGCGCCTCACGGTCGAGACGTGCCCGCACTACCTGGCGCTCGCGGCCGAGGAGATCCCCGACGGCGCGACGCAGTTCAAGTGCTGCCCGCCCATCCGGGAGATCGACAACCGCGAGCTGCTCTGGGAGGGCCTGCTCGACGGCACGATCGACTGCATCGTCTCGGACCACTCGCCGAGCACGCCCGACCTCAAGGAGCTCGACACGGGCGACTTCGGGACGGCGTGGGGCGGGGTGTCGTCGCTCCAGCTCGGCCTCGCGATCGTGTGGACCGAGGCCCGGACCCGGGGCGTGCCGTTCGCGCGCGTCGTCGAGTGGATGTCGGCTCGCCCGGCGGCCGTCGCGGGCCTGCGGCGCAAGGGCTCGATCGCGCTCGGCTTCGACGCGGACCTCGCGGTGGTCGAGCCGGACACGGCGTTCGTCGTCGACCCGCAGGCCCTGCACCACAAGAACCCCATCACGCCGTACGCCGACCGCGCGCTCTCGGGCGCCGTCGTCGCGACGTACCTGCGGGGCGAGGAGATCACCCTCGACCGCCCCACGGGCCGCCTGCTCGCGCGCGGCGACGCGTGAGGGGCTGAGACTCCCGTGCCCGGCCGCGGGGGCCGGGCACGGGGAACCACCTGATCCCGTACGTCGAGGGGCGGCACCGCTGGTGGGTGCCGCCCCTCGTCGTGCGCGAGGCAGACCCCGGGCAGGCCGGGTGGGGGAGCGCGTGTCAGGAACCCGCGAGGAGCTCGTCGAGCTGCTCGTAGCCCTCGCGGACGCCGACCTCCATGCCGCTCGCGACGAAGCCGTCGCGACCCTCGAACGAGTCGACGAGCGACGTCGCGGTGAGTCGGCTGCGGCCGTCGGGCAGGTCCTCGAACACGAGGCGGTCGAGCGAGACGCCGTCGGGGAAGCCCTCGAACGTGAACGTCTGGACGATGAGCTCGTCCGGGCGCACCTCGTGGACGCTGCCGAAGAACGCGTACTCGTTGCCGTCCGGGTCGACCTGGACGTACCGGTAGGCGCCGCCCGTGCGCACGTCCCACAGCTCGTTGCGCTGGGTGAGGTAGCGCGGGCCGTTCCAGCGCGCGAAGAGCTCCGGGTCGAGGTGGGCGCGGAAGACCTTCGCGGCCGGCGCGTCGAACTCGCGCACGATGCGGACGATCGGGAGGTCCGTGGGGACGACGATCTCGGTCTCGTGGGTGCCGGTGGTGGTCATGGTGCTGCTCCTGTCGTCGGGTCGTTCTCGGTGGTGCCCGGTCGGTCGGGCAGGTCGCGCAGGACGTCGTCGAGGCGGCGGTAGCGGTCCTCGGCCTCGCGCCGGTAGCGCTCGATCCACTTCGTCATGAGGTCCAGCACCTCCGCCTCGAGGTGCACGGGGGCGCGCCGGGCGTCCGTCGTGCGGGTCACCAGGCCGGAGTCCTCGAGCACGCGCAGATGCTTGGACACCGCCTGGACGGACATGTCGTACGGCCGGGCGAGCTCGCCGACGCTGGCGTCTCCCGACGCGAGCCGGGCCACCATGTTGCGGCGCGTGGGGTCGGCGAGCGCCGAGAACACGCGGGAGAGCGGGTCGGCCGTCACGGGACCTCCTCGTGGGGCGCCGGGTTCGGCGTCCGGTCATCAACTCATCGGTTGACAACGACGCTACGCCGCACCCGGAGAGTCGTCAACCCTTTGGTTGAGAAAAAGTCCGTCAGGCGCGCCGGGCCCGCTCGAAGTCGTCGAGCGAGACCTTCCGCTCGACGGCGTGGTCGACGATCCGCCCGGGGTACCCGGCCGGCTGCTCGCGCAGCGTCCACGGCTCGTGGACCGCCCGGCCCTCGACCTCGCGCAGCTCCGGCACCCAGCGGCGCACGTACGTGCCGTCGGGGTCGAACTTCCTGCTCTGCGTGACGGGGTTGAAGATGCGGAAGTACGGCGCGGCGTCCCGGCCCGTCCCCGCGACCCACTGCCAGTTGAGCTGGTTCTGCGAGACGTCGCCGTCCGCCAGGTGCGCCATGAAGTGCGCCGCGCCGCGCTGCCACCGCACGTGCAGGTCCTTGACGAGGAACGACGCCACGACCATCCGCACGCGGTTGTGCATCCACCCCTCGGCGAGCAGCTGGCGCATCCCGGCGTCGACGAGCGGGTAGCCCGTGCGGCCCTCGGCCCACGCGGCGAGGTACGCGTCCTCGGCGGCGCCCTCCGCCCACGCGTCCTCGGGCACGACGTCGCGGAGCGAGCGCTGCGCCGCCCCCGGGTGGTGGAACAGGACGTCGGCGTGGAACTCGCGCCACGCGAGCTCGGAGCGGTAGGCGAGGGCGTCGTCGGACGGCGCGCGCCCGTCGTGCAGAGCGCTCCGCACGTCGGCGAGGAGCGTGCGCGGGTGCAGCTCGCCCCACTTCAGCGGGATCGACATGCCCGACGTCGCGGGCCGGTCCGGGCGGTCGCGCTCGGTCGCGTAGCCCGCGAGGTGGTCCGCGAGGAAGTCGCGCCAGCGCCGACGGGCCGCGGCCTCGCCCGCCGCGGGGAGCCGGGCGTCGGTGCCGGGGTCGGCGGGGACGCCGTCCGACCGGAGCGTGGCCCACGGCACGTCGCGCGGCCGCGGCGCCGGGTCGCGCCAGCCGTGCTCGACCCACGCGTCGCGGAACGGCGTGAAGACCTGGAACGGGGTCCCGGTGCGCGTGCGCAGGCGTCCCGGCGCGACGGCGTAGGGCGAGCCGGTGCGCACGAGGTGGGCGCCGCCGTCGGGAAGGGCCTCCTCGACCGCGGCGTCGCGGGCCACGCCGTACGGCTCGAACGCCGCCGTGACGTGCACCTCGCGCGCCTCGACCTCGCGCGCGACGGCGGGCACGACGGCGCGCGGGTCGCCGTGCCGGACGACGAGCCGGCCGCCGGTCGCCTCGTCGAGCGCGGCGAGGCTCCGCGCGAGGTAGGCGCGGCGCGGGTCGCCGGCCGCGCCCCACAGGCGGGGATCGAGCACGTAGAGCGCGACGACCTCGTCGTCCGCGTCCCGGGCGGCCTGCACCGCCGCCACGAGGGCCGGGTTGTCGGCGAGGCGGAGGTCGCGGCGGCACCACCAGAGCGTCGGCATCCGGCCACGCTAACGGTCGCAGGCGGTGCACGCCGGTGGGAGCATCGCAGGATGGGTGGTGACGACCGACGAGAGCAGGACGAGGCGCGACGCCGCGCGCTCGGGCGCGAGGCGCGCACCGAGCCGGAGGCCGGGGCGCCGCCCCTCGGACCGGGTACCGCGGCCGGCGTGGGCGCCGCCGAGGGGCCCGCGGCGGGGGTCATCGAGGGGGACCACGCGTTCTTCGGGCACCCGCGCGGGCTGCTGACGCTCTTCACCACGGAGCTGTGGGAGCGGTTCAGCTACTACGGGATGCGCGCGATCCTGCTGTACTACCTCACGGACACCGTGGCGAACGGTGGCCTGGGTATCGGGGAGACGACGGGGCTCGCGCTCGTGTCGATCTACGGCACGAGCGTGTACCTGCTGTCCGTCGTGGGCGGCTGGCTCGCCGACCGCGTGATCGGGTCCCGGCGCTCGGTCCTGTACGGCGGCATCATCATCGCGGCCGGGCACGTGAGCCTCACGGTCCCCGGCACGGGCTTCTCGATGGTCGGCATCGCGCTCGTGGCGCTCGGCACCGGCCTGCTCAAGCCGAACGTGTCGTCGATGGTCGGCGAGCTGTACGCGCGCGACGACCCGCGCCGCGACTCGGGCTTCTCGATCTTCTACATGGGCATCAACCTCGGGTCGTTCGTCGCGCCGTTCCTCGTGGGTGCCGCGCGGGCCTGGGGCGGGTACCACGCGGGCTTCGCCGTGGCCGCGGTGGGCATGGCGGTCGCGCTCGTGTTCTTCGTCGCGGGCCGGCGCTACCTCGGCGAGGCGGGCGCGCACGTGCCCAACCCCGTCCGCCCCGAGGAGCGCGCGAAGATCGCGCGGATCTTCCTCCTCATCGCGGGCGGCGTGGTGCTCGTCGGCCTGGTCGCCGTCCTCGTCGCCGGCGGGTTCGAGATCTCGACCTTCATCGACACGATGTCCTACCTCGCGTTCCTCGCGCCGATCGCCTACTTCATCGTCATGTACCGCTCGCCGCGCGTGACGGACGCCGAGCGGCCCCGCGTCATCGCGTACATCCCGCTGTTCGTCGCGGCGATGCTCTTCTGGATGATCTTCGAGCAGGCGGCCACGACGCTCTCGGCGTTCGCGAAGAACCGCACCGACCTCACGTTCTTCGGTGTCGGCATCAGCCCCGAGTTCTTCCAGTCCGTGAACCCGCTGTCGATCATCGTCCTCGCGCCCGTGTTCGCGTGGATCTGGCTCAAGACGGGCGACCGCCCGACGACGGCCAACAAGTTCGCGCTGGGCCTCACCCTGGCGTCGGTGTCGTTCCTCTTCCTGGCGGGCGCGTCGGCCGTCGTCGGCGACGGCAAGGCGCCGTCGTGGGTGCTCGTGCTCGTCTACGTGATCCAGACGCTCGGCGAGCTGTGCCTGTCGCCGGTCGGCCTCGCCGCGACGACGCTGCTCGCGCCCAAGGCGTTCCGGTCCCAGGCGATGGCCCTGTGGTTCCTCGCGCCCGCCGCCGGCCAGGCCATCACGGCGCAGGTCGTGCAGGTCACCGAGGGCGCCTCCGACACCGCGTACTTCGGCGGGATCGGGGCGGTCACCCTCGTGTTCGCGCTCGCGCTGTTCGCGCTCGCGCCGTGGGTCACGCGGCACATCCGGCACGCCGACGAGCTCGAGGGCGCGCACACCGCCGGGGCCTGAGGGGCGGCGTCGCACGACGGCGCGGGGCCGCGACGTCGCGGCCCCGCGCTCGTGCTGCACCCGTGGTGGTGCCGGGCCTGTCGTGGTGCCGGGCCTGCGGCGCGTCAGCGCAGCCAGGCGGCCCGGCGCACGAGAGGAAGGGTCGCCCAGCGGCGGCCGAGGCCCCACGTGTCGCCCGCGAGCGTCGTGGCGAGGACGGCGAGGAGCAGGACGACGAGGACGTGCTCGTCGACGACGGGGTTGTTCGAGCCCGGCGCGACCGGCCACTGCGACAGCCACAGCATCGCGAAGAGGACGGTGCCGCTCACCGCGGCGACGCGCAGGCCGATGCCCAGCAGGAGCGCGAGGCCGATGCCCAGCAGCCCCAGCATGAACAGCCAGTCGGTGACGGGGCTCGCCATCGCGGCGAACGTGCTCGCGAGCGGGCCCTGGGCGCCGTTCTCGAGGTAGCCCTGCGTGGGTGCGCCCCCCGCGAGCCACGCGCGCTCGCGCGGGGTCGCGTAGCCGAGGCCGACGAGCTTGTCGGTGAACGGCCACAGGAAGACGACTGCCGTGCCGATCCGCGTGAGCGCGAGGGCGTGGCGGGCCGACGAGCGCGTGACGACATCGTCCTGCGTGACGGGGTCGGTGGTGCGGGCCGACGCGCTGCGCGCCGCCGACCCGGGGGAGGCGCCGGGCGGCGCGGACGTGGTGGACGTGGACATGGAGGTGCCCCCTCGGGGAAAGAAGTGGTCGGGTCGGGGCCGGCGAGGACCTGCCCCGACCCGAGCGGTGTGCCGCTCCCCGTCGAGGCGTCGCGGTGGTCGTCCGGCCGTGACGTGCTCGCCCACGGTGGCAGGGGTACGGGAGGCGGTTCAACCCTTACGTCCGGATCGCGTGGACATCCCGTAGGCCCGGCCGGGCTACGTACGTAGGCCCCCCGACCACGAGGCGGACGCCGCGGCCGACCACCCGCGACGAGGCGTAATGTGACCCGGCGGCCGGAGGATCGGTCGCAGCACCCCGTCGAAGGAGCTGACCCGGAATGAGCCGCCCCCTGCGCTCTCGGACGTCCACCCACGGCCGCAACATGGCCGGCGCCCGCGCCCTCTGGCGCGCGACCGGCATGGGCGCGGAGGACTTCGGCAAGCCGATCATCGCGATCGCCAACTCGTACACGCAGTTCGTCCCCGGCCACGTCCACCTCAAGGACATGGGCGACCTCGTCGCGTCCGCGATCCGCGAGGCCGGCGGCGTCTCCAAGGAGTTCAACACCATCGCCGTCGACGACGGCATCGCCATGGGCCACGGCGGCATGCTCTACTCGCTGCCGAGCCGCGACCTCATCGCCGACTCGGTCGAGTACATGGTCAACGCGCACTGCGCCGACGCCCTCGTGTGCATCTCGAACTGCGACAAGATCACGCCCGGCATGCTCAACGCCGCGCTGCGGCTCAACATCCCGGTGATCTTCGTGTCCGGCGGGCCCATGGAGGCGGGCAAGGCGGTCGTGGCGAACGGCGTCGCGAAGACCCCGCTCAACCTCGTCAACGCGATCAACTACTCGGCCGACGACGCGGTCTCCGACGCGGCGCTCGCCCAGGTCGAGGAGAACGCGTGCCCCACGTGCGGGTCGTGCTCGGGCATGTTCACGGCGAACTCGATGAACTGCCTCACCGAGGCGCTCGGCCTGTCGCTCCCCGGCAACGGCTCGACCCTCGCGACGCACGCCGCGCGCAAGGAGCTCTTCCTCGAGGCGGGCCGCACGATCGTCGGGCTCGCGAAGCGCTACTACGAGGACGAGGACGACTCCGTCGCGCCCCGGTCGATCGCGACCAAGGCCGCGTTCTCGAACGCGATGGCGCTCGACGTCGCGATGGGCGGCTCGACCAACACCGTGCTGCACGTCCTGGCCGCCGCGCAGGAGGGTGAGGTCGACTTCGACCTCACCGACATCGAGCGCATCAGCCGCCAGGTGCCGTGCCTGTCCAAGGTCGCGCCGAACCACCCGAGCTTCCACATGGAGGACGTGCACCGCGCCGGCGGCATCCCCGCCCTCCTGGGCGAGCTCGACCGCGCGGGCCTGCTCGACCACGACGTCACGAGCGTGCACACGCCGACGCTGCGCGAGTGGCTCGACGACTGGGACGTCCGGGGCGGCAAGGCGACCGAGCGGGCCGTCGAGCTGTTCCACGCGGCGCCCGGGGGAGTGCGCACCACGCAGGCGTTCTCGACGTCGAACCGCTGGGAGTCGCTCGACACCGACGCGGCCGACGGCTGCATCCGCGACCTCGAGCACGCGTACACCGTCGAGGGCGGGCTCGCCGTGCTGCGCGGCAACCTCGCCGAGGACGGCGCCGTGTTCAAGACCGCCGGGGTCGACCCGGACGTCTTCCACTTCGTCGGGACGGCGCTCGTCTGCGAGTCGCAGGACGAGGCCGTCGAGAAGATCCTCACCAAGCAGGTCCAGCCCGGCCACGTCGTCGTCGTGCGCTACGAGGGCCCCGCGGGCGGCCCGGGCATGCAGGAGATGCTGTACCCGACGTCGTTCATCAAGGGCCGCGGCCTCGGCAAGGTCACCGCGCTCATCACCGACGGCCGTTTCTCCGGCGGGTCGTCGGGCATCTCCGTCGGCCACGTCTCGCCCGAGGCCGCCGCGGGCGGCGTCATCGGCCTCGTCGAGGACGGCGACGAGATCGAGATCGACGTCGACACGCGCCTCATCCGCCTCAACGTGCCGGACGACGTGCTCGCCGAGCGCCGCGCCAAGATGGAGGCGCGCGAGAACCCGTGGCAGCCGGTCGACCGCGACCGCTACGTGTCACCGGCCCTCCAGGCCTACGCCGCCATGGCGACGTCCGCCGACCGCGGCGCCGTCCGCGACGTGTCGCTGATCAAGCGCCGCTGACCCGACGACGACGGGCCCGCACCTCCCGAGGTGCGGGCCCGTCGTCGTGCCGGGGCGCGGAGCCCTACGCGGCGAGGATCAGCACTCTTCCTCGGACTGCTCGGTGACGACCCACCGCGCGCCCTGCGGCACCATGACGGCGGTGCCGCAGTCGCCGCCGTCGTAGACGACGGACAGCACCGTCGCGTCGGCCCGCTCCTCGCGGACACCGACCTCGACGTCCGGGACGTCGCCCACGGCGGAGTAGAGACCGGCGGTGGTCGTGATCATCGAGGCGCAGTCCGTGATGCCGGGCCACCCCTGGGACGCCATCTCGGCGACCATCCGGTCGACGAGCTCCGGGGCGAGGTAGGCGCATGCGACCTCCACGTCCGGCGCACGGCTCGCGGCGAGCCACGCGCGGAACGACTCCTCGGGCGTCTCGGCCTGCTCCTCAGGGGCCTCCTCGGCGCTCGCGGTCTCCGTCGCGGTCGCGGCGTCGTCGGGCGTCGCCGTCGTCGCGTCCGGCGCCGGGGCCGACGTCGTGGAGGCGGGCGAGCCGGGGCTCGTGCCCGACGGCGCGGGAGCCGCGCACGCGGCGGTCGCGGCCAGGGCGAGGACGGGCAGGAGGGCTCGAGCGGCCCCGGGGCGTGTGCGCACGGCCCCATGATGCCGTGCGGGGTCGTGCCGCGGTCGGCCCGTCTCGTCCCGCTCGGGCTCGCTCCGGTCCGCGGCGTGCCGCGGCGTGTCCGGCGCGTCCCGCCGCGCCCCCCGCGGGTGGCGTTCCTAGAGTGGGGTCATGACTGGGCACACCTCGGGGTCCGACGCCGGACCCGACCTCAAGCCGCGTTCCCGCCAGGTCACCGACGGCCTGGAGGCGACGGCGTCGCGCGGCATGCTGCGCGCCGTCGGGATGGGCGACGAGGACTTCGCCAAGCCGCAGATCGGCATCGCGAGCTCGTGGAACGAGATCACGCCGTGCAACCTGTCGCTCGACCGGCTCGCGCAGGGCGCCAAGGAGGGCGTGCACGCGGGCGGCGGGTACCCGCTGCAGTTCGGGACGATCTCCGTCTCCGACGGCATCTCCATGGGCCACGAGGGGATGCACTTCTCGCTCGTGAGCCGCGACATCATCGCGGACTCGGTCGAGACGGTCGTCCAGGCGGAGCGCCTCGACGGGACGGTCCTGCTCGCCGGGTGCGACAAGTCCCTCCCGGGGATGCTCATGGCGGCCGCGCGGCTCGACCTGGCGAGCGTGTTCCTCTACGCGGGCTCGATCATGCCGGGCTGGGTCAAGCTCTCCGACGGCACGGAGAAGGACGTCACGCTCATCGACGCGTTCGAGGCGGTCGGCGCGTGCGCGCGCGGGCTCATGAGCCGCGAGGACGTGGACCGCATCGAGCGCGCCATCTGCCCCGGCGAGGGCGCGTGCGGCGGCATGTACACCGCGAACACGATGGCGTCGGTCGCCGAGGCGATGGGCATGTCGCTGCCCGGCTCGGCGGCGCCGCCGTCGGCGGACCGGCGCCGCGACGCGTTCGCGCACCGCTCGGGCGAGGCCGTCGTCAACCTGCTGCGTCTCGGCATCACGGCGCGCGACATCATGACGAAGGAGGCGTTCGAGAACGCGATCGCCGTCGTCATGGCGTTCGGCGGCTCCACCAACGCGGTGCTGCACCTGCTCGCCATCGCGCACGAGGCCGAGGTCGACCTCACGCTCGCCGACTTCGACCGGGTCGCGAGCCGCGTGCCGCACCTCGGCGACCTCAAGCCGTTCGGGCGCTACGTGATGAACGACGTCGACCGCATCGGCGGCGTGCCCGTCGTCATGAAGGCCCTGCTCGACGCCGGGCTGCTGCACGGCGACGCGCTCACCGTCACCGGCCGCACGGTCGCGGAGAACCTCGCCGACATCGACCCGCCCGACCCGGACGGCAAGATCCTGCGGGCCCTCGACAACCCCATCCACCACACGGGCGGCATCACGATCCTGCACGGGTCGCTCGCGCCCGAGGGTGCCGTCGTGAAGTCCGCCGGGTTCGACGAGGACGTGTTCGAGGGCACCGCGCGCGTCTTCGAGCGCGAGCGGGCGGCGCTCGACGCCCTGGAGGACGGCACGATCACCGACGGGGACGTCGTCGTCATCCGCTACGAGGGGCCCAAGGGCGGCCCGGGCATGCGCGAGATGCTCGCCATCACGGGCGCGATCAAGGGCGCGGGCCTCGGCAAGACCGTCCTGCTGCTCACGGACGGCCGCTTCTCCGGCGGGACGACCGGCCTGTGCGTGGGGCACGTCGCGCCCGAGGCGGTCGACGGCGGCCCCATCGCGTTCGTGCGCGACGGCGACCCGATCCGGCTCGACGTGGCGAACAAGACGCTCGACCTGCTCGTCGACGCCGACACGCTCGCCGCGCGCCGCGACGGGTGGGCGCCGCTGCCCCCGACGTTCACGCGCGGGGTGCTCGCCAAGTACGCCAAGCTCGTCCAGTCGGCGTCGCGCGGCGCGATCCTCGAGTGACCGCGGAGCGCGCGGGCGTCGGAGGCGCGCACTAGCGTGGTGTCGCACCTCGCCGCAGCGACGCACCCCGGAGGACGGCCATGACCCAGACGGCGGACGACCGCATCACCGCGCGCCAGTTCCACGACAGCGACGGCGTCGAGGACTGGCGGGTCATCGTCAGGACCGTGCAGACGCTGTTCCGCACGGGCTCCTTCACCGCGGGCGTCGAGCTGGTCGACGCGATCGGCGAGCTCGCGGAGGCGGCGAACCACCACCCCGACGTCGACCTGCGGTACGGGTCGGTGACGGTCCGGCTGACGTCGCACGACGTCGGGGGCGTCAGCGCGCGCGACGTGGCCCTCGCCCGGCAGATCTCCGCGGCGGCGCGCGAGCTCGACCTCCGCGCGGACCCGACCGCGGTGCAGGACCTCGAGATCGCGGTCGACACCCTCGTCGGGACGGCGGTGCAGCCGTTCTGGCGCGCGGTCCTCGGGTTCGACGAGGGCGCGCCCGAGCTGCCCGCGCCCGAGCTCCGCGACCCGACCGCGCACGCTCCCGCGTTCTGGTTCCAGCAGATGGACGCGCCGCGCGAGCAGCGCAACCGCATCCACGTGGACGTGACGGTCCCGCACGACGTCGCGGAGGCGCGCGTCACCGCCGCCATCGCTGCGGGCGGGCACCTCGTCTCCGACCGGCGCGCGCCGGCCTTCTGGGTCCTGGCCGACGCCGAGGGCAACGAGGCGTGCGTGTGCACCTGGCAGGCGCGCGACTGACGCGAGCCGTCGCTCCCGGCGCGGCGGCGGCGCGGCCCCCGGCCGGGGGTCAGGCGCGCGCGACGACCAGCTCGTCGTAGCCGGGCACCAGCACCCGCCGCTTGGCGCGGCGCGAGACGACGCGCAGGGGTGCGCCGTCGTCGTACAGCGCGTGCAGGAGCGCGGCGATCTCGGCGCGGGCGAGCGGGGCGCCGAGGCACAGGTGGCGCCCCGCGCCGAACCAGAGCTGACGCGTCTCGCGCACGTAGGGGCGGTCGGCGCGGAACGGCCCGGCCGCCGCGTTCGCCGCCCACGTGAGGATCATGACGCGCTCCCCGGCGCGCAGGGTGCGGCCCGCGACCTCGACGTCGGCCGACACGCCCCGGCCGATCACCGACGCCGGGCTCGTCACGCGCAGACCCTCGCGCACGGCGTTCTCGACGGCGTCCGGCTCGCCGGCGGCCCGCTCCACGGGATGGGCCCGCTCGTCGGCCAGGAGCCGGAGCAGGCGGTGCTGCTCGCCCGTGTCGATCAGGAGCGCGGTGGTGCGGGCCATGGCCGACGCCGACGTCTCGGTGCCCGCGACCATGAGCAGGCTCGCGAGCCCGGTCGTCTCCTCCAGCCCGAGGCCGAGCTCGCGGCACCGGCCCAGCAGGCGGTCGGCCGGCGCGTGCCGCCACCCGTCCGGGACGCCCTGGGTCAGCTCGGCGACGATCTCCCGCGCCGCCGCGACCTGGTCCGGCGCGAGGTACGTCGAGCCGGCGCTGCCGAGCGCGATCGACGCGAGCCGCTCGCCCGTCGCGAAGGCCGTGAGCGCGTCGTCGTCCGTCGGGACGGCCTCCGGCGCCGCGCCCCTCCCGGCGCCCGCCGCTGATCCAGCCCCTGTGCCCGCCCCTGTGCCCGCCCCGGTGGCCGCCGGGGACGGGATGCCGAGCAGCGAGATCATCATCCGGCCGACGAGCACGCGGGCGAGCCGGCCGACGTCGACCGACCCGCCCGCGGCGAGGGTGCGGCGCGCGTCGTCGAGCGCGAGCGACCAGGCGCCGTCGACGAGCGTCGCGGCGCTCGCCTCGGTGAAGAGCTCGCGCGAGCGGGTGCGCAGGTCGTGGTGGCCCGGGCCGTCGAACAGGTCGAGGACCCAGTCGCCGAGGATCTGGGCCCACAGGTGCCCGACCCCGCCCTCGCCGACGATCGTGAAGTGCCGGTGGTCGGTGAGGATGCGGCGGCCGACGGTCGGGTCGGCCGTCACCCACCCGAGGCCCGGAACCCGGCGCAGCCCTCCGCCCGGGCGCGGGCCGGTGAGCGCGCCGCCCACGAGGAGCACGCCGGCCATCGCGGGGCGCGCGGCGGTGAGGACCTGCAGCTCGTGCCGGGTCGTGGGCAGGGCGCGACGTCGTTCGCGGGTGGGTCCGGGGCCGGTCGTGGTCGCAGTCACGGGGTCAGTGTGGCGCACCGGCGAGGTCACGGGGCGGCTGCGCCGCCGTTCGCGGATGGGCACTTCACCCCATCGGAACCTGTGGACGACCGCCGTCCGAGGGGGTCTGCTTGGCTACTGTGTCGCGCGTGCCAGAGAACCCGTCCCGCCCGGTGGCCCCCGGGCCCGCTCCCGTGCCTCCTGCGGCGGTGATCGCCGCAGTCGGGGTCCACCTGCCCGAGCGCGTGGTCGACGTGCGCGAGGCGGAGCGCGCGCTCGCGGAGCGCAACCCGGGCGCGGCGCCGCGCGTGCCGATGGTCGCGCGCCTCACGGGCGTGCGCCAGGTCCACGTGCTCCCCGACGACTGGGACGCGTCCGACCTCGCCGTCGCGGCCGCCGAGAAGCTGCTGGCCACCCAGGGACTCGCGCCCGACGACATCGACCTGCTCCTCTTCGCGTCGGCGAGCCAGGACATGGTCGAGCCCGCGACGAGCCACATCGTCGCCGCGAAGCTCGGGGTCCGGGCGCCCGTCATGGACGTCAAGAACGCGTGCAACTCCGTGCTCAACGCGATCGAGGTCGCCGAGGCGCTCGTCGCGACGGGTCGCTACGGGACCGTGCTCGTCGCGTGCGGGGAGGCGCCGTCGCGCGCCGTGCGCTGGGACGTCCCGGACCGCGCGACGTACCTGCTCTCCGCCCCGGGCTACACCATGTCCGACGCCGGGGCCGCGGTCCTCGTGCGTCGCGTCACCCCGGCCGAGGCCGACGCGCGCGACGGCTCCGGCGCTCCCGCGCCCCGCGGCATCCTGGCGAGCGCGTTCGGCGCCGAGTCGACGCACTGGGACGTCGGCATGCTCCCCGGCGGCGGCACCGCGCACCCCCGCGACCTCGAGCGCACCTACTTCGAGATCGACGGGTCGCGGCTCCGGGACGCGTTCCTCGCGCTCGGGCCCGGGGTCGTCCTCGACGCGCTCGGCCGGGCGGGGCTCACGTGGGACGACGTCGCGCTCGTCGCGGTGCACCAGGTCGCCGTCGCCTACCTCGATGACGTGCACGCCGCGCTCGGCCTGCCGACCGGGCGCACGCTCGTCACCGTCGCCGACCACGGCAACGTCGCCTCCGCGACGCTCCCGCTCCAGCTCGCGACCGCGCTCGAGACGGGTCGGGTCGGGCCGGGCGACGTCGTCGTGCTCGTCGGCCTCGCAGGCGGCATCAGCATCGGCGCGACGGTGGTGCGGCTGTGAGCGCCCGACGGTTCACGCGCGGCGTGGCGAGCACGCAGCGGCTCGCGGTCGTGGTGCCCGCACGGGACGAGGCGCACGGGATCGTCGCGACGCTGGAGGCGCTGCGCGACCAGCAGGACACGGACTTCGACCTCGTCGTCGTGGACAACGGGTCGTCGGACGGCACGGGCGACCTGGTGCGCGCGACCGCGGCGGCGTGGGGCATGACGCGGTGGCGCGTCGTCGACGAGCCGCAGAAGGGCACGGGCGCGGCGGCCGACACGGGGATGCGGGCGACGATCGCGCAGGGCGCGACGCATCTCGCGCGGACCGACGCCGACTGCCTGCCGCTGCCCGACTGGACCCGGCGCGTGCGCGCCGCGTTCGCGAGCGGGCACGACCTCGTCGCGGGGCGGCTCGTGCCGCGCACCGACGACCGCCCGGTCTCGCGCGTCCAGCAGGGCGTGCTCTCCACGGCGGTGAGCGTCGCCAGCACGTTCGGGCGCTTCCGCCCCGGCAACCAGGACCCGTCCTACCTCGGCCCCTACGTCATGGCGCCGGGCTGCAACATGGCGATCACGGCGGCGCTGTACGAGGCGGCGGGCGGGTTCCCGCGCACCGCGATCGAGGACGTCCACGAGGACCGCGCGCTCGTCAACGCGGTGCGCCGCCTCACGCGGCGGTACGGTGCGCACCGCGACGTCGTCGTGCTCGCTTCCACGCGCCGGGCGCACGCGTGGGGCCTCGTCCGCACGCTCGGCTGGTACGCCGACCACCGCTACCGGCCCGAGCTCGTGGACATCCGATGAGCGGGACGACGCTCGCGCCCGCACGTGCCGGGCTCGCCGCGGCGATGCGCTGGGAGGAGCGGGTCCAGCGCGGGGCGCACCCGCTCGTCTACCCGGCGATCCGGGCCCTGCGGCACCGCGGGCCGGTCGTGCGCGTCCCCGGGATCGGGGTGGTCGTGTCCGACGCCGCGACGGCACGCGCCGTGCTGCTCGACACCGAGCACTTCTCCAAGGTGGGTCCGGGGTCGCCGTCGGACCTGTGGACGCCCGTGCTCGGCCCGTCCGTGCTCCTCAACATGGAGGGCGCCGACCACGCTCGCCTGCGCCGGGCGCTGTCGGGTCTCTTCACGCCCCGCGCGGTGCGCGACCTCGTCGCGGTGAGCGTGCCCGACGTCCTCGCGGGCCTCGCCCCGCGGCTGCTCGCGGGCGAGCGCGTCGACCTCGTGGCACAGACGGCGGCCATGGCGGGGACGGTCATCTGCGCGATGACCGGGCTGCCCCCGACGGACTCTGCCGTCCGCGACGCGATGACCGCCGCGCAGTCCGTGGTCGGGCTCGTGCGCCTGCACCGGCGCAGCCTCACGCCCAGCCAGGTACGGCACGCGCGCGCCGTCCTCGCGCGGCTGTCCGCCCCGGCGCGCGACGCCTACCGCGCGGGGGACCCGTCGACCGTGCCCGGGCGCATGCGCGAGCTCGGGCTCTCGGAGGACGAGGCGCTGGGCGCCGTCGGCGCGTTCGTGCTCACCGGCACCGAGACGATCCAGTCGTTCGTGCCGCGCCTCGTGGCGCTCGCCGCCGACACCGGCTGGCTCGACCGGCTCCTCGCGGCCGGTGCGGAGAGCGGGCACGACGACGCCGCGCTGCGCGGTCGCGTCGTGGAGGAGGCGCTGCGCGTCACGGCCCCCACGCCCGCCATGCTCCGTTCGGTGCGGGCCGGCACGACCGTGGGCGACGTCCGCGTCCGCGCGGGGGACCGGGTCGTCGTCGCGACGGTCTCGTGCTGCAAGGACGCGGGCCCCTTCGACCCGGACGCCCCCGTCGACCCGGCCGTGCGCCACCTGTGGTTCGGCGCCGGGCCGCACTTCTGCCTCGGCATGCCGCTCGCCCTCGCCCAGGTCGACGCGGTGCTGGACGCCCTGCGCCCGGTCGCCGCGGCGGGCCGGAGCCTCGAGGTCACCGACCGCGCCGTCGCGCGCGGCGTGCTCATCCCCGCGTACCGCTCGCTCGTCGTGCGAGCGAGGGAGGCGGCGTGAGCGTGCCCGACGGCGTGCCCCGCCACCTGCTCGCCCCGATCCTCGAGCGTGGCGTCACCGGGCACGCGTCCGCCGATGCCGTCGCCCTCCGGCGCTGGACGCGGCCGGGCCGCCGCGGCGCGCGCGTGCGCGAGGAGGTCACGTACGCCGACCTCGCGCGGCGCGTCGAGGCGACGGCGACGGCGCTCGCGGCCGGCGGTCTCGCGCCCGGGGACCGCGCCCTGTTCTCGGTGCGGCCCCGGCCGGCGGGCGTCGTGCTCGCGTTCGGGGTCGTCCGCGCGGGCGGCACGATCGTGTTCGTCGACCCGGGGTCGACCCCCGAGCTCTTCGCGGCGCGCGTGCACGCGGCCGGGCCGTCGCTCGCGACGACCGAGTCGCTGCTCTACGCCGTCTCGCGCGGGCCGCTGCGCCGTCTGGCCCGGTCGCGGGGTCTGCTCCTGCCCGACTACGCGAGCCTGCCGCTGCGGCACGTGCACGCGGGGCCGTGGCTCCCCGGGGTGCCGCGCGGCTCGCGCGCCGCCCGCCGCCTCGCCGCGAGTCCGGTCGACCGCGCGGCGCTGCCGCCGCTCGACCCGGACCGTGAGGCGCTCACCGTCTTCACGTCCGGCACGACGGCGCAGCCGAAGGCCGTCGTGCACACGGCCGGGTCGCTGCTCGCCGGCTGCGACCTGCTGCGCGACGTGTTCGCGCTCGCGCCGGGCGACGTCGTGCACACCGACCAGATGCTGCTCGGCGTCCCGGCGCTGCTCGCGGGTGCCACGTGGTCCGTGCCAGCCGACCCGCCGGGCCGCGACATCACGACCTTCGGGCGCCAGCTCGACGGCGCCGCGGGCACGTACCTCGTGCCCGCGGACGCCACGGCGCTGCTCGACGCGGTCGAGGCCGGGAGGGTGCCCGCGCGCGGGCCGCGCGTCGCGTTCGTCGGCGGCGCTCCCGTGACCCGCGCGCTCCTGGAGCGCGCCACGCGCGTGCTGCCCGGCACGCGGTGGGTCGCGGTGTACGGGATGACGGAGATCCTCCCGGTCGCCGTGGTCGAGGCACGGGAGAAGCTCGCGTATGCGGGCGACGGCGACCTCGTCGGCGCGCCGCTGCCCGGCACGGTCGCGCGGCTCGAACCGGTCGAGGACGAGGAGCCCGAGGACGGCCGGGACGCCGTCGTCGGGGAGCCCGGGCACGAGGACGGCGTCGGGGAGCTCGTGCTGTCCGGGCCGTCGCTCATGGCGGGCTACCTGCACGACCTCGACGCCCCCGCCCGGGGCGCGGGCGCACGGGCCGCGGAGCACCGCACCGGCGACCTCGCGCGCCTCGACGACGCGGGGCGGCTCGTCCTCGTCGGCCGCACGCGGGACATGATCATCCGCGGCACGACGAACATCTACCCCGGCCTCTACGAGCCGCGCGTCGCGGCGCTCGACGGCGTCGGCGAGGCGCTGCTCGTGGGGGTTCCCCAGGTGGACGGCGACGAGCGGGTCGCGCTCGTCGTCACCTCGGCGTCGGGAGACTCTCGGCCGGAGACGGCCACCAGGCCCGATCCTCGGCCCGACGCCGGTACGGCGGTGCGCCTGGACCCGCACCACCCACTCGTGGACCGGGTGCGCACCGCGCTGCCGGGCGTGCTCGACCACGACGCGCTGCCCGACGTCGTGCTGCTCGCCGACCGCATCCCGCTCGCCGGTCGCTCGCGCAAGCCCGACCGCGCCGCGCTCTCGCGCGCCGCCGCGCCGCTGGTGCCCGCCGCACCGCTGGAGACCGCCGCGCCGAGCGTGCCCGCCGCGCCGCTGGTGCCCGCTGAGTCGGCCGCCGTCGGCCGAGACACGCCCGGCGCCCGCGCGTGAGGGTCGTCGTCACCGGGGCGTCGGGGTTCGTCGGGGGAGCGGTCGCGCGCGGGCTGGTCGCCGACGGCCACGAGGTCTGGACGTCCTCCCGCCGCGACCCGGCGGTCGACGGCGCCCGGCACCTCGCCTGGGACCTCACCACCGGTCCGCTCGCCGACCCGCCCCCGGTGGACGCTGTCGTGCACGCGGGCGCCGCCGTGTCCGACTGGTGCGCGCTCGACGTCGCGCGCGCCACGAACGTCGCCGGGACGCTCGCGGTCCGCGACACGTTCCCCGGCGCGCGGTTCGTGCACGTCTCGTCCGGCAGCGTGTACGACCCGTACCGCCCGAGCGTCCGCGCCCGCGAGCACGAGGCGCCGGTCGCCCGGTACCTCGACGCCTACGGCACGACGAAGGCGGAGGCCGAACGCGCGCTGGCCCGCGACGTCGCGCGCCACCCCGACCGCGGCGCTGTCGTCGTCCTGCGCCCGCACGCCGTCTACGGGCCGGGCGACTCGACGCTCCTGCCGCGCGTCGAGGCCGCCGTGCGGCGCGGACGCCTCGTCCTGCCCGGCGGCGGGCGCGTGCTCCAGTCCCTGACCCACGTGGACACGCTGCTCGCCGCGGCGCGCGCCGCCGTCGTTCTGCCCGACACCGCGGCCCGCGCGCCCGGCGCGGGGGACGGCGCGGCCGGAGGCCCGCTCGTCGTGAACGTCGCCGACGCCGAGCCGGTGGTCCTGCGCGACGCGCTCGCCGACGCGCTGCGCCGCCGGGGTACCGCCGTGCGGGTCGTCGCCGTCCCGGTCCGCCCCGCCTGGGCGCTCGCGGGCGCGGTCGAGACGGTCGCCCGGCGGCTGCGTCGCCGCGAGCCGCCGCGCCTGACCCGGTACGCGCTGAGCCACCTCGCGATGGAACGCACCTACAGCCTCACGGTCCTGCGCGACGTGCTGGGCGTCGACCCGGCTCCCACGCGCTTCGTCGGGGCCGAGCGGTGGTAGCGGCGAAAGCCCTGGGTGTCGTGACGCCGACCCGCTAGGTTGCCCGGGTGGAGACCGGAACCGACCTCGCGCGGCGCTACTACGACGAGGTCGTCGGGCCGATCCTGCTCGGCCGCTGGCCCGGGCTGCCGCACGCGGCGGGACGCCTCGGGAGCGGGTCCGACGTCCTCGGGCTCGACGACGCGACGTCGCGCGACCACGACTGGGGTCTGCGCCTGACGTTGCTGGTCGACGAGCCGATGGTCGACGAGGTCGACGCGCTGCTCGGCGCGGCGCTGCCCGACACGTTCGCCGGGCACCCGACCCGGTTCCCGACCACGTGGAGCCCGCACGGTCCGCACCAGGTCGAGGTCGCGTCGCCGTCGGGCTTCGTCACGTCGCGCCTCGGCGTCGACGCGACGCGACCGCTCGCCGTCGACGACTGGCTCACGCTCACCGGTCAGGCGGTCCTCGAGGTGACGGCCGGGCCGGTGTTCGTGGACACCGGCGGTCAGGCCACCGCGGCGCGCGAGCGCCTCGCCTGGTATCCCGACGACCTGTGGCGGTACGCGGTCGCCGTCGACTGGGCGCGGATCGGGCAGGAGCTGTCGTTCGTCGGCCGGACGGCGGAGCGCGGAGACGACCTCGGGTCGCGCGTCGTCGCCGCCCGGCTCGTGCGCGCAGCGATGCACCTCGGCTTCCTGCTCGAGCGGCGCTGGACGCCGTACGCGAAGTGGTTCGGGACGACGTTCGCCGCGCTCCCGCGTGCCGCCGCCGCCGGGCCCGACCTCGCGGAGGCGCTCGCGGCCGACGACTGGCGGGCGCGCGAGGCGGCGCTGTGCCGAGGGCTGGAGACCCTGCACGACCTCCAGGGCGAGGTGGGCCTCCCGACCGTGACCGACGTCGTCGTCCCGTTCTTCGACCGGCCCTTCCGGGGGCTCGGGCCGGTGGCCGACGTGGTGACGTCCGCGATCCAGGACCCGGTGGTGCGGGCGCTGCCACCGGGCGTCGGGACCGTCGAGCAGTGGGTCGACGACGTCGACGTCCTCACGGACCCGGCCCGTCGCGTCGCCGCGGCGCGCGGCGTCGGGCAGGCTGGGACCAGGACCCCCTGACCCGAGAGGAAGCCGTGCGATGACCTCGTCCGCACCCACCCCGGACCCCCTGCCCCGCGGCGGGTGGCCCGGCGCCGAGACGCCCGGTGACGCCCCCTGGTGGACGCGCTCGGTCGTCTACCAGGTGTACCCGCGCTCGTTCCAGGACACCGACGGCGACGGCATCGGGGACCTCCCCGGGATCACGCGACGCCTCGACCACCTGGAGCGGCTGGGCGTCGACGTCGTGTGGCTGTCCCCGGTGTACCGGTCGCCGCAGGCGGACAACGGCTACGACATCAGCGACTACGAGGACGTCGACCCGCTGTTCGGGTCGCTCGCGGACCTCGACGCCCTGATCGAAGGGCTGCACGCGCGCGGGATGAAGCTCGTCATGGACCTCGTCGTCAACCACACGAGCGACGAGCACCCGTGGTTCGTCGAGTCGCGCTCGTCCGCGCAGAGCCCGCGGCGCGACTGGTACTGGTGGCGCCCCGCGCGCGAGGGCATGGAGCCCGGCGCCCCGGGCGCCGAGCCGACGAACTGGCGCTCGTTCTTCGGGGGCAGCGCGTGGCGGTTCGACGAGGCCTCGGGCGAGTACTACCTGCACCTGTTCGACCCCAAGCAGCCGGACCTCAACTGGGAGAACCCCGACGTCCGCGAGGCGGTCTACTCGATGATGCGGCGGTGGCTCGACCGCGGCGTCGACGGCTTCCGCATGGACGTCATCAACCTCATCTCCAAGGACGTCGCGCCCGACGGCTCGCTGCCCGACGGCGAGGTGCACTGGGGCACGTACGGGGACGGGAGCCCGCACTACACGGACGGGCCGCGCGTGCACGAGTTCCTCGCCGAGATGCACCGCGAGGTGTTCGCGCCGTACCTCGCCCAGGGCCGGGAGATCCTCACGGTGGGGGAGACGCCGGGCGTGACGGTCGAGCACGGCGTGCGGTACACCGACCCGGACCGTCGCGAGGTCGACATGGTGTTCCAGTTCGAGCACATGGGCATCGACCACGGCGCGACCCGGTACGACCCGGTCCGGTGGGACCTCGCCGACCTCAAGGCGACCCTCGGCCGGTGGCAGGCGGGCCTCGCCCACCGGGGCTGGAACGCCCTCTACTGGGACAACCACGACCAGCCGCGCGTCGTCTCGCGGTTCGGCGACGACTCCCCGGAGCACCGCGTCGCCTCGGCGAAGGCGCTCGCCCTCCTGCTGCACCTGCACCGTGGCACGCCCTACGTCTACCAGGGCGAGGAGCTCGCCATGACGAACGCGCCGTTCACGCGGATCGAGCAGTACCAGGACGTCGAGTCGCTCGGGTACTTCCGCGAGCTCACCGGTCGCACGGGCGCCCCGCGCCTGCGGACCGACGGGGAGATGCTCGCCGTGCTGGCGCACGCGAGCCGCGACCACGCCCGCACGCCCGTGCAGTGGGACGCGAGCGCGAACGCGGGCTTCACGACGGGGACGCCGTGGCTCGAGGTGAACCCGAACCACACGACGATCAACGCGGAGGCGGCCTGGGCCGACGAGGACTCCGTGCTGCACTTCTACCGACGGCTCGTCGCGCTGCGCCGCCAGGAGCCGGTCGTCGCGCTCGGCGACTTCCGCATGCTGCTGCCGGACCACGAGGCGATCTACGCGTTCACGCGCGCCCTCGACGCGCCCGGCCCCGACGGCTCGACCGTCCGGGACGAGCTCCTCGTCCTCGTGAACGTCGGCGGCGTGCCGCAGGACGTCCCGGCCGGGACGCTCACGGGCTGGGAGGACGCGTCGGTCCTCGTGACCACGCACCCCGGGCGGGCCGACGACGGCACGCGGCCGGGCGGCGTCGGGCACCTGGAGCCGTGGGAGGGACGGGTGCTCCGCCGCACCGGTCCGCGCGCCGCACGTCCCAGTGCGTGAGACGGCCGCCTCGACACGTGACATCCCCGGGACATGGGCGTACAGTCCCAGACGTGCAGACGATCCTCCTTGTAGTACTTCCTGAGCGCGCCGGCTGAGGCCACGCCACCAGGCTTCGTCAGCGCGCTCACCCCTCGTCCAGCCCGGCATCCCGGGTCCGAGGGGTTTTTTGTTGCCACCACAACGCCATCAGCACGGCAGACAGACCGCGGCAGGCCCACCCGGCCACCGCGAGCGCCGCACCCGCGAGACCCGCGAGGACCGGCACCCGCACACCGCGACCAGCACGACCGCACCACCACGGTCGGCTCCGGTTCCCGGCGGAGCGCCCCACGGGGCGCCCGCCGGGCCGAGGCCACGACACGCAGGAGACACCATGGCCCAGGGTCCCACCCCGGCACCTCCGCGGCAGGGCGCCCCGGCGTCCGCCGCGGCGCCGAAGCCCGCCCCGACACCCGCGTCGGTCGCCCCGCGCGGCGACGTCCGGCGCGCAGCCACGGCTCGCCCGGCCGGCGCCTCGACCGGCGCCCCGACGGGCGAGGAGATGACGGGCGCGCAGTCGATCGTCCGCTCGCTCGAGGAGGCCGGCGCCGAGGTCGTCTTCGGCATCCCGGGTGGTGCGATCCTCCCGACGTACGACCCGCTCATGGACTCCCAGCGTCTGCGCCACATCCTCGTGCGCCACGAGCAGGGCGGCGGCCACGCGGCGCAGGGCTACGCCCACGCGACCGGCCGCGTCGGCGTCACGATGGCGACGTCGGGCCCGGGCGCGACGAACCTCGTGACCCCGATCGCGGACGCGAACATGGACTCGATCCCGCTCGTGGCGATCACGGGGCAGGTCGCCGAGTCGATGATCGGGACCGACGGTTTCCAGGAGGCGGACATCGTCGGCATCACCATGCCGATCACGAAGCACTCGTACCTGGTCACCGACCCGGACGACATCCCGCGCACCATCGCCGAGGCCTTCCACATCGCCTCGACCGGCCGCCCGGGCCCTGTGCTCGTGGACATCGCGAAGTCGGCGATGCAGTCCCGCACCACGTTCGCCTGGCCGCAGGACGTGCAGCTCCCCGGCTACCACCCGGTGACGAAGCCGCACAGCAAGCAGATCAAGGAGGCCGCGCGCCTGCTCGCGTCGGCCCGCCGCCCGGTCCTGTACGTGGGCGGTGGCGTGATCCGTGCGAACGCGTCGCCCGAGCTGCGTCGCCTCGTCGACCTGTCGGGCGCGCCCGTCGTGACGACGCTCATGGCGCGCGGCGCGGTGCCCGACACGCACCCCCAGAACCTCGGCATGCCCGGCATGCACGGCACCGTCCCTGCCGTGGCGGCGCTGCAGAAGGCCGACCTCGTCGTGTCGCTCGGCGCGCGGTTCGACGACCGCGTCACGGGCGCGCTGTCCAGCTTCGCGCCGCACGCGCAGGTGGTGCACGCCGACATCGACCCCGCGGAGATCGGCAAGAACCGCGACGTGGACGTGCCGATCGTCGGCGACCTCAAGGAGGTCATCACCGACCTGCTGCCCGAGCTCGAGCGCGAGCACGCGGCCAAGGGCAAGCCGGACGTCGAGGCCTGGTGGCGCCAGATCGACGACTGGCGCGAGACGTACCCCCTCGGCTACACGGAGCCCGACGACGGCCATCTCGCGCCGCAGCACGTCATCTCCCGCCTGGGCGAGATCTCCGGCCCGGAGTCGATCTACGTCGCGGGCGTGGGGCAGCACCAGATGTGGGCGGCCCAGTTCATCCGCTACGAGCACCCCCGGACGTGGCTCAACTCCGGCGGCCTCGGCACCATGGGCTTCTCGATCCCGGCGGCCATGGGCGCCAAGGTCGGCCGCCCCGACGCCACGGTGTGGGCGATCGACGGCGACGGCTGCTTCCAGATGACCAACCAGGAGCTCGCCACCTGCACGATCAACGAGATCCCCATCAAGGTCGCGCTGATCAACAACAGCTCGCTCGGCATGGTGCGCCAGTGGCAGACGCTGTTCTACGACCAGCGCTACTCCAACACGGACCTGCACACCGGCCACGGCACGGCGCGCGTGCCCGACTTCGTCAAGCTCGCCGACGCGTACGGGTGCGAGGGCATCCGCGTCGAGTCGATGGGCGAGGTGGACGCCGCGATCAAGCGCGCGATGGAGATCGACGACCGCCCGGTCGTCATCGACTTCAACGTCTCGCGCGACGCGATGGTGTGGCCGATGGTCGCCGCCGGCGTGAGCAACGACGACATCCAGTACGCACGCGGCATCTCGCCCGCGTGGGACCGAGAGGACTGACCCGCCATGTCCCGCCACACCCTCTCGGTGCTCGTGGAGAACAAGCCCGGTGTGCTGACGCGCGTCGCGGGCCTGTTCGCACGCCGCGCCTTCAACATCCACTCCCTCGCCGTCGGCCCCACGGAGCACGAGGAGATCTCGCGCATCACCGTGGTCGTCGACGTGGAGGAGCGCCCGCTCGAGCAGGTGACGAAGCAGCTCAACAAGCTGGTCAACGTCATCAAGATCGTCGAGCTCGACTCGACCGCCTCGGTGCAGCGCGAGCTCCTGCTCGTCAAGGTCCGCGCCGACGGCGCCCACCGCACCGGCGTCCTCGAGGTCGTCAACCTGTTCCGCGCGAAGGTGGTCGACGTCGTGCCCGACGCCGTGACCATCGAGGCGACGGGCACGGGGGAGAAGCTCGACGCGCTGCTCGGGGCCCTCGAGCCCTACGGCGTGCGCGAGATCGTGAAGTCGGGGACCGTCGCCGTCGGGCGCGGGTCCCGCTCCATCACGGACCGCGCGCTGGAACGCGTCGTCCGCTCCGCCTGACCATCGCCTACCCTCGCACCGAGACCCTTGCGGGCGTCGGTGCGCACCGGTCGCCGTTCCGCGCGACACCGCAACAGACCCCTGCACCGCAACGAAGAACCGAGGAGATCCATCGTGGCTGAGCTGTTCTACGACGACGACGCCGACCTGTCCATCATCCAGAGCAAGAAGGTCGCGATCGTCGGCTACGGGAGCCAGGGCCACGCGCACGCCCAGAACCTGCGCGACTCGGGCGTCGAGGTCGTCGTCGCCCTGCGCGAGGGCTCCAAGTCCGTCGCGAAGGCCCAGGACGAGGGCTTCGAGGTCAAGTCCGTGGCGGACGCCGCGGCGTGGGCCGACCTGATCATGATCCTCGCGCCGGACCAGCACCAGCGCTCGATCTACAACGACGAGATCAAGCCGAACCTCGCCACGGGCAAGACGCTCGCGTTCGCGCACGGGTTCAACATCCGCTTCGGCTACATCGAGGCGCCCGAGGGCGTCGACGTCATCCTCGTCGCCCCGAAGGCCCCGGGCCACACGGTGCGCCGCGAGTTCGTCGCGGGTCGTGGCATCCCGGACATCATCGCCGTCGAGAAGGATGCGTCGGGCCAGGCCTGGGACGTCGCGCTGTCGTACGCGAAGGCGATCGGCGGCACGCGTGCGGGCGTCATCAAGACGACGTTCACCGAGGAGACCGAGACCGACCTGTTCGGCGAGCAGGCCGTGCTCTGCGGTGGTGTGTCGCAGCTCGTCCAGTACGGCTTCGAGACGCTGACCGAGGCCGGCTACCAGCCGGAGATCGCGTACTTCGAGGTGCTGCACGAGCTCAAGCTCATCGTCGACCTCATGTGGGAGGGCGGCATCGCCAAGCAGCGCTGGTCCGTCTCCGACACCGCCGAGTACGGCGACTACGTCTCCGGCCCGCGCGTCATCGACGCCCGCGTCAAGGAGAACATGCAGGGCGTCCTCGCCGACATCCGGTCGGGCGCGTTCGCGAAGCGCTTCATCGACGACCAGGACGCCGGCGCGCCGGAGTTCACCGAGCTCCGCGAGAAGGCTGCGCAGCACCCGATCGAGAAGGTCGGCAAGGAGCTGCGGTCGCTGTTCGCGTGGAAGCAGCAGGACGCCGACTACACCGAGGGCAGCGCCGCGCGCTGATCCTCGACCTCTGAGCTCGGCTCACCTCTGGGGGTGGGTGACCCCTGTCGCGCGATCTACCATCCGCGGTGCTCGTTCCTCGCACCGCTCCCGCCAGGCCCACCACGATCGCGCGACAGGGGTCACCCACCCCCTTGCTGTCGGCTCACCCGGGCGCTGGCCAGCAGGCCGCCAGTCCCGGAGCTCGTCGCGGCGTCCGAGAAGGTGGGGGATCGTGCCGGGCGACACGGGCGGGACGAATGGCGGGAGACCGGGCAGATCCGATTCTCGGTGCGCCAGGATGGGGGCATGACCCGAGAGACGGACGAGGGAGACCCGGTGACGGACGACGTGACGGTGGACGAGCGGGCGGCGGAGATCCTGGCGTTCTGGGAGCTGGCCCGGCCCAGCGCGGGCATGGCGCGGCTCGGCGTCGTCACGGGGACCACGGTGTCCGAGAGCGTGCCGCCCCCCGCGTGGTCGTTCGGGGACAACCCGGCCCTGGCGGACGACCTGCTCATGGCCGTGCTCACGGGCGAGAAGACGGCGACGTCGTCGGCCCTGTGGGAGTACGAGGAGACGGGCGAGGCGGTGCCGCGGGTCGGCGAGCTGTCGATACTGCTGGACGGCGCGGGCCACCCGCGGGCGCTGATCCGCACCACCTCGGTCGAGGTCGTCGCGTTCGAGGACGTCGACGCGGACTTCGCGCACGCGGAGGGCGAGGACGACCGGTCGCTGGAGTCGTGGCGCGTCGAGCACGAGAAGTACTTCCGCCGGGTGCTGTCGCGCGAGTTCGCGCCGGACATGCCGTTGGTGTGCGAGCGGTTCGAGCTGCGCTACCCGCGCTGACCGCGGCGAGGATGAGCGGTGGCCGGCCGTGCCACGGTCGGCCGGCCACCGCTCGCGAGGTAGGTGAAGAGGACTACCCCGGGACGGAGGGCGCGACGACCGGGTGGTCCGGTCGTCCCGCGGCGGCGAGCAGGAGGGTGCGCACGTCCTGCGCGACGACGGAGCGCGCGCCGCGCAGGACGGCGAGCTCGGGGACGGCGCTCGCGACGACCGCTCCCGTCCGCTGGTCGGTGCCGCGCAGGACGGCGGCGGTCGCCTCGGCGAGCGCCGCACCGCACGCGACCCCTGTGGGCCCGCCGAGCACGACGGCGTCGGGCTCGAGGATGGCGACGACGGGCTGGAGGACGACCGCGACGCGGTGGGCGAGGTCCTGGACGAGCTCGTGCACGGCGGTGCTGTCGCGGTGCGCGGCGAGGGCGGCGACGGCGTCGCCGTAGGAGGAGTCCCCCTCGGTGATGCCGGGGACCCCCGCGCGGGCGCACAGCTCGACGAAGCGGAGACCGCCGACGAGGTCCTGCACGTTGACGGAGTCGTCGATGCCGGCGGCGGGGACCGGCAGGTAGCCGATCTCGCCGGCGCCTCCCGCGGTGCCGTGGTGCACGCGGCCCTCGAGCCACGCGCCCATGCCGATGCCCTCGCCCAGCCACAGCAGCGCGAAGCTCTCCTCGTCGCGGCCGGCGTCGCGCTCGGCGATCGCGGCGAGGTTGACGTCGTTCTCGACGTGGACGTCGATGCCGAGCACGTCCTCGAGGTGCGTGCGCAGCCCGTGGCGCGGCCAGCCGGGGAGCTCGCCGACGAGGGCGATGTCGCCGGTGCGCGGCGCGACGGCGGCCTGCACGCCGACGACCGCGGTCGCGACGCGGGAGACGGGGATACCGGCGTCGGCGCAGGCCTCGTCGCGCGCGGCGAGGACGTCGCCGGCGGCCGAGCGCTCCGGACCGGCCGCCACGGTCGTCTCGCCGAGCGTGCGGCCGAGCGCGTCGACGACGCTGGCGCGCACCCCGGCGGGGACGACGTCGAGCGCGAGGCCCACGACGACGTCGGTCCGGGCGGCGTACTGGGTGGCCTGCGGGCCCCGCGCACCCTGCACGGAGCCGGTGGGCTCGATGAGGCCCGACTGCTCGAGACGTGCGACGATCTGGGAGGCGGTCGGGCGGGAGACGCCGGTGCGGTCACCGATCTGGGACCGGGTCAGGGGTCCTCCGTCGAGGAGGAGCTCCAGGGCCGCGCGGTCGTTGATGGTGCGCAGGAGTCCGGGGGTCCCCGGAACCCTCGACGTGGCGGGCGCGGTCATGTGGTCGGTCCTTCGACGGGCTTTAGGAAAGTTTACTAATAGTGGACCGTGCGCGCCGGGAACGCAACTCCGCCCCCGTCCGAGACGTGAGACCACCGTCCCGAAGCGTGGCGGCGCGGCGTAGGCTCGCCGGCATGACGCGCACCATTGATCTGGCAGTCGTGGCCGGCGACGGCATCGGGACCGAGGTCGTCGAGCAGGGGCTCGCCGTGCTCGAGGCCGCCGTGGCCGGTTCGGACGTGAAGGTCTCCACGACGCCGTTCGACCTGGGTGCGCGACGCTGGCACGCCACGGGGGAGACGCTCACCGACGCGGACCTCGACGCGATCCGCGGGCACGACGCGATCCTCCTGGGCGCGATCGGCGACCCGAGCGTCCCGTCGGGCGTCCTCGAGCGCGGCCTGCTGCTCAAGCTGCGCTTCGCGCTCGACCACTACGTCAACCTGCGCCCGGGCAAGCTGTACCCGGGCGTCACGTCGCCGCTCGCCGACCCGGGCGAGATCGACTTCGTCGTCGTGCGCGAGGGCACCGAGGGCCCGTACGTCGGCAACGGCGGCTCGCTGCGCACCGGCACGCCGCACGAGATCGCGACCGAGGTCTCGCTCAACACCGCGTTCGGCGTCGAGCGCGTGGTGCGCGACGCGTTCGCCCGCGCCCAGGCGCGTCCGCGCAAGCACCTCACGCTCGTGCACAAGCACAACGTCCTCGTGCACGCGGGCCACCTGTGGCGCCGCACGGTGGAGGCCGTCAACGCGGAGTTCCCCGACGTCACGACCGACTACCTGCACGTCGACGCCGCGACGATCTTCCTCACGACGAAGCCCTCGCGCTTCGACGTGATCGTCACCGACAACCTGTTCGGCGACATCCTCACCGACCAGGCCGCCGCGATCACGGGCGGGATCGGCCTCGCCGCGTCCGCGAACATCAACCCGGACCGCACCGCGCCGTCGATGTTCGAGCCCGTGCACGGCTCGGCGCCGGACATCGCCGGCCAGGGCAAGGCCGACCCGACCGCCACGGTGCTGTCGGTCGCGCTGCTCCTCGACCACCTGGGCCTCGGCGACGAGGCGCAGCGCGTCGAGGCGGCCGTCGCCGCCGACCTCGCCGAGCGGGGGAGCCGAGTACGCTCGACGGCCGAGGTGGGCCGCGAGCTCGCCGCTCGCGTCGCCGGCTGACACGCCGTCACGGGCCCCCGGTGGGCCCGGGCACCGGTTCGCCGCAGTCCCCGCACCTCGGTCGTCATCGCCCCAGGACCGGATCCCTCCCGTTCTGACCCGGTGACGCCCCGCGTCGTCGTGCCCTCGCGCAGATCCCCGCACGAGCCGCACCGGCGTGGAAAACTAGGCGGAGACCACCCGGGTCGCCAGGTGAAAGGCCTCATGATGAGCACCCTCGCAGCGCAGCACCAGCCGTCCTCCTCGGCGGAGGACCTCGTCGCCCTGTTCGACGTCCGCCCCACGGACACCCCGACCCCGCCCGCCGAGCGTGAGGCCGCCATCGCGGCCCCGAAGTTCGGCACCGTCTTCACGGACCACATGGCGCGGATCAGCTGGAACTCGACCGACGGGTGGGTCGACCGCCGCATCGAGAAGTACGGTCCGCTCCTCCTCGACCCGGCGACCGCCGTCCTGCACTACGCGCAGGAGATCTTCGAGGGCATGAAGGCGTACCGCCACGCCGACGGCTCGGTGTGGACGTTCCGGCCCGAGGCCAACGCCGCCCGGTTCGCGCGCTCCGCGCACCGCCTCGCGCTGCCCGCGCTGTCGATGGACGACTTCGTCGGGTCGATCACCGCGCTCGTGCGCACGGACGTGGACTGGGTCCCGACGGGCGAGGAGGCGAGCCTCTATCTGCGCCCGTTCATGTACGCCTCCGAGGCCTTCCTCGGCGTGCGCCCGTCGCTCGAGGCGGAGTACCTCGTCATCGCGTCGCCCGTCGGCCCGTACTTCTCGGGCGGCGTGAAGCCCGTGTCGATCTGGGTGGACCGCGAGTACAGCCGTGCCGGCGCCGGCGGCACCGGGGACGCCAAGTGCGGCGGCAACTACGCCTCGAGCCTGCTCCCGCAGGTGGTCGCGCAGCAGCACGGGTGCGAGCAGGTGTGCTTCCTCGACTCCGCGACGCGCACCTACCTCGAGGAGCTCGGCGGCATGAACGTGTTCGTCGTCAAGGCGGACGGCTCGGTCGAGACGCCGGAGCTCAGCGGATCGATCCTCGAGGGCGTGACGCGCTCGTCGATCATCCGCCTCCTCACCGACCGCGGGCACGAGGTCGTCGAGCGCCGCATCCCGCTCACCGACGTCCTCGCCGGGATCCGGGACGGTTCCGTGACGGAGGTGTTCGCGTGCGGCACGGCCGCCGTGATCACGCCGATCGGCCGGCTCGCCGGCTCGGACTTCGACCACACGATCGGCACCGGCGAGGCGGGCTCGCTGACCATGACGATCCGCACCGAGCTCACGGACATCCAGACCGGTCGGGCCGCCGACCGTCACGGCTGGCTGCGCCGGCTCGCCTGAGCGCCGGCTCGCCTGAGCCGGCCGGCACGACACGGGGCGCCCCTCCCGCGGGAGGGGCGCCCCGTCGTCGTGCGGCAGCTGGGTGCGGTGCGGGCCCGGGTGCTCCGGGTCAGACGACGGGCGCGGGGCGCGCGACGATCGTCCGCCCGGCGACGCCCGCGAGCAGCGACCACACCGCGACGCCGATGAGCAGGTTGATGAGCCCGGACAGCGCGGCCGCGGTGACGTCGCTCGACCACGCGAACGGCAGGACCGCGATCGCCACGACGACGAGCGCCATGATCCAGCCGAAGAACGCGCGCGGCCGGGGCGTGCTGAGGATGAGCAGGTGCAGCACCCCGGCGGCGAGCAGCGCGAGGATCGCGCCGTCGATCGCCCACGCGGCCTGGCGCGACCCCGTGGCGAAGAGGTCGGGCGGCGGGACGAGGGTGATCGCGAAGATACGCTCGAAGATGATCACGCCGAGCAGCCCGATGAGGGCGGCGACGAGCGCGGTCGCGGCGGCACCCGCCCAGAACCGTCCGGCCTCGACCGTGAGGCGCGGGTCCGCCGGGCTCACCGGGGTGCGGGGCTCGGGGAACTGGGCCCGCGGGTCCGTCGGGCGGATCGCCGGGGGCGGGGACTGCGGGGGGACCGGCGGCTGGCCGTAGCGCCGCGTCGGAGGGTTCTGCGGGTCGTACCCGCCCGGGGTCGGGTCGCTCATCGTCACTCCTCGCTCGGTCGCCGTCGCGCCGACGAGCGGCGGGCGGCTCAGTGGATGGACGCTCTGGTCCATCCTGGCGGAACCTGTGGCACCATGTGCCCTGTGACACACCTCGTCTCCCAGCTCATTATCGAGTAGCGCGCCCGGTAGCACCCACCGGACGCGCAGACCTCCCGCACCCTCGGGGGGTTTTTTTGTTGCTGGGCACCACCTCCGCCCGGCGGCACGGACGCCGGGCCCATCGCCTCACGAGGGCCCCGCCCGGCGTCGGGAGACGCACCGCAGGGGCGGGCGCAGCGACGCCCGCGACACGACGAACGGCAGGAAGAGGCACCATGACCTCGGCGACGACCCCCGTGACCGGCCCCCACGAGCCCCGGGTCTTCCACGTCTACGACACCACCCTGCGCGACGGCGCGCAGCAGGAGGGCATGAACCTCTCCGTCGCCGACAAGCTCGCCATCGCCCCGCTGCTCGACGAGCTCGGCGTCGGCTTCATCGAGGGCGGCTGGCCGGGCGCGGTGCCCAAGGACACCGAGTTCTTCCGCCGCGCGGCCAAGGAGCTCGACCTGCGCCGGGCGGTGCTCGCGGCGTTCGGCGCGACGCGCAAGGCCGGGCTGCGCGCGTGGGACGACCCGCAGGTGCGAGCGCTCGTCGACTCCGAGGCGCCGGTCGTCACGCTCGTCGCGAAGTCCGACGTCCGGCACGTCGAGCGCGCGCTGCGCACGACGCCCGACGAGGGCCTCGCCATGATCACCGACACGGTGTCCTTCCTCGTGGGCGAGGGGCGCCGCGTCGTCGTCGACGCGGAGCACTTCTTCGACGGCTACCGGTACGACGCCGCGTTCACGCGCGCGGCCGTGCAGGCCGCGTTCGAGGCGGGCGCCGAGGTCGTCGCGCTGTGCGACACCAACGGCGGCATGCTCCCCACGTGGGTCGCCGAGACCGTCGCGGAGCTGCGCGACGCCGTCGGGCTCCCGCACGGGCGCGACGCGCTGCCGGGGGACGCGCTGCTCGGGATGCACGCGCACAACGACTCGGGCTGCGCCGTCGCGAACACGCTCGCCGCCGTCGAGGCGGGCGCCGCGCACGTCCAGGGCACGGTGAACGGTTACGGGGAGCGCACGGGCAACGTCGACCTGCTCACGGTCGTGGCGAACCTCGAGCTCAAGCACGGGGTGCGCACGCTCACGGGCGAGGGCCTGGAGGAGGCGACGCGCATCTCGCACGCGATCAGCGAGATCACGAACATCTCCCCGTACGCGCGCCAGCCGTACGTCGGGGCGAGCGCGTTCGCGCACAAGGCCGGCCTGCACGCCAGCGCCATCAAGGTGGACCCCGACCTGTACCAGCACATCGACCCGACGGCGGTCGGCAACGACATCCGCATGCTCGTCTCGGACATGGCGGGACGGGCGTCGATCGAGCTCAAGGGGCGCGAGCTCGGGTTCGACCTGTCGGGCCAGGGCGACCTCCTCACCCGCGTGACGAACCGCGTCAAGGACGACGAGGCGCGCGGCTACACGTACGAGGCGGCCGACGCGTCGTTCGAGCTGCTGCTGCGCGAGGAGATCGCGGGGGAGCGGCCGCCGTACTTCCGGGTCGAGAGCTGGCGCACGATCGTCGAGCGCGCGGGGTCGCGCGGCACCGAGGCGACGGCGGAGGCGACCGTCAAGCTCCACGCCGGGGGTGAGCGCATCGTCTCGACGGGTGAGGGCAACGGTCCCGTCAACGCGCTCGACCACGCGCTGCGGCTCGCGCTCGGGCGCGTCTATCCCGAGATCGAGGCGTTCGAGCTCATCGACTTCAAGGTGCGCATCCTCGACACCGAGCAGGGCACGGACGCCATCACGCGCGTGCTCATCGAGACGACCGACGGCTCGACGTCGTGGTCGACGGTCGGCGTCGGGCCGAACCTCATCGAGGCGGCGTGGGAGGCGCTCACCGACTCCGCGATCTACGGGCTCGTCCACGCGGGCGTCGAGCCGCGCTGAGCCGGAGGTGCGGGCCGTCGGGCTTAGGGTGGACGCGTGCGTGGTGAGTACAAGGTCCCCGGTGGCAAGCTCGTGGCGGTCGACGTCGAGGTGGAGGCCGGGCGGCTCGCCCGGGTCGCGGTCAGCGGCGACTTCTTCCTCGAGCCGGACGACGCGCTCGAGGACATCGACGGCGCCCTGACGGGCATGCCGGAGACGGCGACGGTCGCGCAGCTCGCGAGCGCCGTCCAGGCGGCGCTCGGCCCCGACGTCACGATGGTCGGGTTCTCGCCCGAGGCGGTCGCGATCGCGGTGCGGCGGGCGCTCGGCCGCGCGACGGGCTGGGGCGACCACACGTTCGAGGTCGTGCACGAGGGCCCGGAGGAGCCGGCGATGCACCTCGCGCTCGACCAGGTGCTCACGGAGGAGCTCGACGAGGGCCGACGCGGCCCCACGCTGCGGATCTGGGAGTGGGCGTCGCCCGCGGTGATCATCGGCTCGTTCCAGTCGCTGCGCAACGAGGTCGACCCGGAGGGTGCCGAACGGCACGGGGTGACGGTCGTGCGGCGTATCTCCGGCGGGGGCGCGATGTTCGTCGAGCCCGGCAACACGATCACCTACTCGCTGTACGTGCCGGGGTCGCTCGTCGAAGGGCTCAGCTTCGAGCGCTCGTACGCGTTCCTCGACGACTGGGTGCTGGGCGCTCTCGCCGACCTCGGCGTGGAGGCGACGTACAAGCCGCTCAACGACATCGCGTCGCCGGCCGGCAAGATCGCGGGCGCGGCCCAGAAGCGGCTGCGCGGGGGAGCGGTGCTCCACCACGTGACCATGGCGTACGACATCGACGCCGACAAGATGACCGAGGTGCTGCGCATCGGGCGCGAGAAGCTCTCGGACAAGGGGACGACGAGCGCCAACAAGCGCGTCGACCCGGTGCGCTCGCAGACGGGCATGGCGCGCGAGGACGTCATCGAGGCGTTCAAGGAGCACTTCCGCTCGCGGTACCGCACGGTCGAGGGTGCCGTCACCCCCGAGGAGCGCGAGCGCGCGCAGGAGCTCGCGCGGACGAAGTTCTCGACGCCGGAGTGGACCGCGCGCGTCCCGTGACGCGGGCGGGGCAGAGCCTGGAGCTCTGCGTGGCCGGCGCGGGAGGGTGACGCCCGCCCGCGGGCCCGGCCTCCCGGCCTGAGCGGTCGCCCCGAGCCGGGCACCGCCCCGGCGATTGTTAAGAACGTGCAACATCTGCCGCCGTGGCTTCCGTTCGCGCACGCGTGGCAGTAATCTTCACGCATACGTCCACTGATGGAAGTAAGTTTCACACCGCGGGAGCCGACCGGCTGCGCGGGACCGTCAGGACACACGACCCGGCCGTTCCCCCCGACGGCCGACCAGAAAGGAAGTGTCACGGCATGCAGCGACGCAGCACGGTGGCCGTCACGGGCACCCTCGTCCTCGCGCTCGGCCTGGCCGCGTGCAGCTCCGGCGGCGGGTCTGGCTCCGAGACGACCGGTGGCGACGACGCCACCGACTTCTCGGGCGAGACCCTCACCGTCTGGATCATGGAGGGCACCAACCCCGACGCCGACGCGTTCTTCGACGAGGTGACGACCGCGTTCAAGGACGAGACGGGCGCCGACCTCCAGATCGAGTTCCAGCCGTGGGCCAGCGCCCACGACAAGTTCACGACGGCCATCGCGGGCGGCACGACGCCCGACGTCGCGGAGGTCGGCACCACCTGGACGGGCGAGTTCGCCGACGTCGGCGCGCTCGCCGACCTCTCGGACCGCATCGCGGACGCCGGCCTCGAGGACGACCTCGTCCCGGGGCTCGTCGAGTCCGCGACCCTCGACGGCGGCGTCTACGGCATGCCGTGGTACGCGGGCGTGCGCTCGGTCGTCTACCGCGCCGACCTCTTCGAGGCCGCCGGCATCGAGACCCCGACGTCGTGGGACGAGCTCGTCGCCGCGGCGGACGCGCTCAAGGCGGCGAACCCGGAGATCATCCCGTTCCCCGTCGCGGGCGACAGCCAGTACGGGGCGATGCCGTTCATCTGGGGCGCGGGTGGTGACCTCGCGGTGAAGGACGGCGACACCTGGACGTCGGAGATCAGCTCGCCGGAGTCGGTCGAGGGCCTCGAGTTCTACACCGGCCTCGCGACCGAGCACGGCTTCTCGACGGCCGCCGCGACGACGTGGAAGGAGACGGACCTCCTCGCCGCGTTCGAGCAGGGCCAGGTCGGCATGATGATCTCCGGCAGCTGGACCCCCGGCAAGATCCTCGCCGACGTCCCGGACATGGAGGGCAAGATCGGCGCCTTCCCGATCCCGGGCCAGACCGAGGGCCTGTCCGACTCGTTCCTCGGCGGCTCGCACCTCGGCGTCTTCGAGGCCAGCGAGAAGCAGGACCTCGCGTGGAAGTTCGTCGAGATGATGACGACCGGCGAGTTCGCGCAGGCGTGGGGCGAGCAGTCCGGCTACTTCCCGGGCCAGACGTCGCTGCTCGAGAAGGTCATCGAGGAGGACGACCCGATCGTCGCGCCGTTCGCCCAGCAGATGGTGGAGGCCGGCCGCTCGGTCCCGGTCACGCCGCTCTACGGCCAGATCCAGGGCAAGAAGACGCTGGAGACGATGCTCCAGTCCGTCCTGTCGGGCAGCGCGACCGTCCAGGAGGCCGCCGACACCGCGGCCGCCGACATGGACGAGACGTTCGGTTCCTGACCCGACGCGTCCGGCCGCGGGCAGCACGCCCGCGGCCGGACGCCGCCCTCCGCCGGCGCCCCGACCCTCGGCGCCCGCACCACGACCCGCACCCCGCGACAGGACCTCTCCCATGGCAGACCTTCGAGCCGCGCCCGGCGCCTCGCCGGCCCCGGCCGCCCCGGCCGACCGGCCGCCGTCGAGCACCGCGCCGACCGCCGTGCGCCGCCGCCGCACGGGCCTCGGCCACCGTTCCCCGCTGCGCCCCTGGCTGCTGCTGGCCCCGGGACTCGTCGTCCTCGGCGTCCTGCTCCTGTGGCCGCTCGTGCGCGTCGTGCTGCTCTCGCTGCAGGACTACGGCCTGCGGCAGATCGCGAGCGGCGAGTCCAACTGGATCGGGCTCCAGAACTACGCCGACCTGCTCGGCGACAGCTACCTGTGGACGACGGTCCTGCCCAACACCGTGCTGTTCGCCCTCGCGTGCGTCGTGCTCACGGTCGCGCTCGGGACCGCGGTCGCGCTGTTCCTCAACACGCTCGGCGGCTTCTGGCGGGGCGTCGGCGCGACGGCGATCATGGTCGCCTGGGCGGTCCCGGCGATCACGGGCACGTACGTGTGGGTGTGGATCTTCGACCCGCTGAACGGCCTCGTCGCCTCGGTGCTCGAGGGCGTGGGCGCGATCGAGCCCGGCACCGTCAACTGGTTCACGGAGCGCCTGTCGTTCTACGCGATCGCGACGCTCAACGTCGTGCACCACGGGTTCCCGTTCGTCGCGATCACCGTGCTCGCCGGGCTCATGACGATCCCGCACGAGCTGCACGAGGCCGCCAAGGTCGACGGCGCGACGGCGTGGCGCCGGTTCTGGGCCATCACCGCGCCCATCCTGCGCCCCGTGTTCGCGGTCGTGACGATCCTGTCGACCATCTGGGACTTCAAGGTCTTCACGCAGATCTACCTCATGCCCGGCGGCAACGGCGGGAACAAGGACGTCTTCAACCTCGGCGTGTGGTCGTACATCCAGTCCTTCGCGCAGGGCAAGTACGGCATGGGCGCGGCCATCGCGGTCCTGCTCACGCTCATCCTGCTCGGCATCACGCTCGTCTACATGCGCACCCTGTTCAAGGAGGAGGAGCTGTGAGCGCCGCCGTCGACACCCGCGCCACCCCCGGGCCCGGCGCCCGCACCGAGCAGGTGCTGCGCGCCCGCCGCCGTCGTCCCGGCGTGGCGGCGGCCAAGACCCTCGGTATCGTCGCCCTCCTCGCCTTCTCGCTCTTCCCCGCCTATTGGATGTTCTCCTCGGCGATCGACCCCGAGGCCGCCACGCGCGGCGCCCGGCTCCTGCCCGCCGGCGTCACGTGGGACAACTTCGTCACCGTGATCGACGACGGAGGGTTCGGCCACTACCTGCGCAACTCCGTGCTCGTCGCGCTCGGCACGGTGCTCGCGTCGTCGGTCGTGGCGCTGCTCGCGGCCGTCGCGGTGAGCCGGTTCCGCTTCCGGTTCCGCAAGGCGATGCTCGTGCTCATCCTCATGGTGCAGATGGTGCCGCTCGAGGCGCTCGTCATCCCGCTGTTCATCCAGATGCGCAACCTCAACATGCTCAACTCCCTCCTGGGCCTGGCGGTCGTGTACCTCGCGTTCGCGCTGCCCTTCGCGATCTGGACCCTGCGCGGCTTCGTCGCCGCGGTTCCGGTCGAGCTGGAGGAGGCGGCGTTCCTCGACGGCGCGTCCTGGGGGCGCATGTTCTGGAAGGTCCTGGTGCCGCTCGTCGCGCCCGGGGTCGTCGCGACGAGCGTCTTCTCCTTCATCACCGCGTGGAACGAGTTCATCTTCGCGCTGACGTTCCTCCAGCAGTCGAGCAAGTACACGGTGCCGATCGGGCTGCAGAAGTTCTTCGGCGAGAACACGACCGACTGGGGCGCCGTCATGGCCGCGTCGACGATCATCACGCTGCCCGTGCTCGTGTTCTTCGTCCTGGTGCAGCGCAACCTGTCGTCGGGCCTCACCGCCGGGTCGGTGAAGGGATGAGCGCCGTGACGCCCCCGACCGCAGGCTCGGGCGCGGCGGAGCGCGCCGTCGACGTCGTGCGCGCAGTGAACGGCGTGCTCCTGCCCGGGTTCACCGGCACCGACGACCTGCCGGCGTGGCTCGTCGACGCGGCCCGCGACGGCCTGGCCGGGGTCGTGCTGTTCGGGCACAACACGCCCGACGTCGCGACCACCGCCCGGCTGACCGCGCGCCTGCGCGGCGCGTCGCCCGACCTGCTCGTCGCGGTCGACGAGGAGGGCGGGGACGTCTCCCGGCTCGAGGCGGCGACCGGGTCGAGCCTGCCCGGCAACGCGGCGCTCGGGCTGGTCGACGACGTCGCGGTCACCGAGGAGGTGGGCGTCGCGCTCGGCCGCCTGCTCACCGCGACGGGCGTCGACCTCGACCTCGCGCCCGACCTCGACGTGAACTCCGACCCCGACAACCCCGTGATCGGCGTGCGCTCGTTCGGCGCGGACCCCGCGCTCGTCGCCCGCCACGGCGCGGCGTTCGTCCGCGGCCTGCACGCCGGGGGCGCGGGCGCGTGCGGCAAGCACTTCCCGGGCCACGGTGCGACGAACGTCGACTCGCACCTCGCGCTCCCGGTCGTGGACGCGAGCCTCGACGAGCTCCGCGCGCGCGACCTGCCGCCGTTCGTCGCGACCATCGCCCCGGGCGACGGGTCCGACGACGCGCTGCTCGACGCAGTGATGACGGCGCACGTCGTCGTCCCCGCGCTCGGCCCGCTGCCCGCGACGCTCGAGCCCGCCGTCGGCGCGCTCGTGCGCGAGCTCGGGTTCGACGGCCCGATCGTCACCGACGCGCTCGACATGGGTGCGGTCGCGACGTTCGCGGCGGACACCGCGTCCGGCGCCTCGTCCCGTGCCGTCGGCGACGACACGACGCCGCACGGCATCGGCGAGGTCGCGGTCCGCGCGGTCGAGGCGGGCGCCGACCTGCTGTGCCTCGGCACGACCGTCGGGCGCGACGACGAGGTCCTGTTCCGCCAGGCGCAGCGCGCGCTCGTGGACGCCGTCGCCTCCGGGCGCGTCGCGGTCGAGCGCCTGCACGCGTCCGCCGCGCGCACGGCGCGCACCCTCGCCGCGGTCCGCGCGCGCCAGGCGGCGAGCGGCGTCGTCCCCTCGCCGGAGTCCGCGCGCGCCGCGCTCGACGCCCTCGACCGGGTGGGCGCCCGCGTCGCGGGGCGCGCCGTCCGGTTCGCCGGCCCCGTGCCGGAGGATCCGCCCGTGACCGTGGCGCCCGACGTCGTCGACCTGCGCCTGCGGTTCGACCACGCCGCGGGCCGCACCGCGCAGCACGTCCAGCGCGCGCTCGACGCCGCGTTCGGGCCCGACGTGCGACACCTGCGCCCGGCCGACGCCGCGGCGTGGGCGCACGCGCTCGACGCCGTGCGCGCGGGCGACCGTCCGCTCGTCGTCCTCACGCGCGAGCCGGTCCCCGGCTCGGGCGAGCACGAGCGGCTCACCGAGCTGCTCGCCGCGCGGCCCGACGCCGCCGTCGTGCACACCGGGTTCCCCGGCGCCGTCGACGCGTGGTTCGGCGCGGACCGCACGGTCGTGGTCGCGTGCGGGACGGGGCGCGCCAACGCGCGCGCCGCCGTCGCGCTCCTGCGGGGGACCGGCGCGGCCGCGGGCACCGAGGTGGAGACGCCTCGCGACGACCTGCCCGTCGGTGCGGCAGGGGAGGGGGACCGATGATCGTCCTCGGACTGTCCTCCGGCACGTCGGTCGACGCGATCGACGCGGCCGCGGCCGACCTCACGCTCGGCGACGACGGCGTGCTGCGCATGCGGCCCCTCGGCCACACGGAGTACGCGTGGCCGCGGGCCCTGCGCGAGCGCATCCTCGAGGCGTTGCCGCCCGCCGCGGTCGACGTGGCCGAGGTGGCCCAGCTCGACACCCTCATCGGGCAGGAGCTCGGCCGCGCCGGCCGGCGCGCGATCGACGACGTCGCCGGCGGCGACGTGGACCTCGTCGCGTCCCACGGCCAGACGATCTACCACTGGGTGGTCGGGGCGCGGGCCCGCGGGACGCTCCAGCTCGGCAACGCCGCGTGGGTCGCCGAGCACGTCAAGCGCCCGGTCATCAGCGACTTCCGCGTCGCCGACGTCGCGGCCGGCGGCCACGGCGCGCCGCTCGTCAGCGTGCTCGACGCGCTCTGGCTCGGGCGTGAGGACACCGGCGCCGACGGCGCGGACACCGGGCTCACCGCGGCCCTCAACATCGGCGGGATCGCGAACGCGTCCCTCGTGGGGCGCGTCGACGACCCGGTCACCGGCTGGGACACCGGTCCCGGCAACTGCCTGCTCGACGTCGCGGTCGCAACCCTCACCGACGGCCGCCTCGCGTACGACAGGGACGGCGAGCTCGCCGCGCAGGGCACGGTCGACCCCGTGGCGCTCGCCGCGCTGCTCGACGACCCGTACTTCGCCGCGCCCGCCCCGAAGTCGACGGGCCGCGAGCTCTTCGACACGACGTACACGGCCCGCCGGCTCGCGTCCGTGCGCCCGGGGCTGACCGGCCCCGACCTCGTCGCGACGCTCACCGAGCTCACCGCGGTCAGCGTCGCCGACGCGCTCGCGGGCCGCGACGTGCGCCGCGTCGTCGCGTCCGGCGGGGGAGCGCGCAACCCCGTGCTCCTCGACCGGCTGCGTGCGGCGCTCGCCGAGCGCGTGCCGCACGCGTGCGACGTCGTGACGTCCGAGGCGCTCGGCCTGCCCGTCGACGCGAAGGAGGCGTACCTGTTCGCGCTCCTCGGCTTCCTGTCGGCCCACGGCCTGCCGGGCACCGCCGCCGGCGAGCACCGCCGTCGGGCGACCGGGGCGCGCCGCGCCGTCGTCCTCGGCTCGCTCACGCCGCCCACGCCGCTGCCGTGGCCCGCGGCGAGCGGCCCGGTGCGCCGTCTGGCGCTCGCCAACACCCCGCACGGCCTGCACCCGGGCCCGCGCACCCAGGGTCCGCTGCCGGACCCGACGAAGGGAACCTCCCGATGACCGACCCGACCGTCGCCACGAGCGCCGCCTCGAGCTCCGACGAGTGGCAGGAGCTCGTCCGCCTCGCCTCGCCGACCGAGGAGCGCAACCCGCGCACCGCCGACGTGGACCTGCTCCCCACCGCGGACGTCGTGCGGCTCATCACCGAGGAGGACGCCGGGGTCGCGGACGCCGTGCGGGCCCAGCGGGACCGCATCGCCGAGGCCGTGGACCTCGCGGTCGAGGCGCTGCGCAGCGGGGGCCGCGTGCACTACGTGGGGTCGGGGACGTCGGGCCGCCTCGGCGTGCTCGACGCCGTCGAGCTCCTGCCGACGTACGGGGTGGGCGAGGAGTGGTTCGTCGCGCACCTCGCCGGCGGCGTGGGCGCGATGATGGTGGCCGTCGAGGGCGCGGAGGACGACGTGGCGCTCGGGCGCTCCGACGTCGACGCGGTCGGGCCGCGCGACGTCGTCGTGGGGCTCGCCGCGAGCGGTCGCACCCCGTACGTGCGCGGCGCGCTCGACCTCGCGCGCGAGCGCGGCGCGCGCACCGTCCTCGTCTCGGCCAACCCCCACGCCCCGCTCGCTGCGGGGGTGGACGTCGCGATCCTCGTCGACACGGGCCCCGAGGTCGTCACGGGCTCCACGCGCATGAAGGCGGCGACCGCCCAGAAGCTCGTGCTCAACACGTTCTCGACCGCGGCGATGATCCGCCTGGGCAAGACGTACTCGAACCTCATGATCGACGTGCGCCCGACGAACCAGAAGCTGCGCGCCCGCATCGTCCGGATGCTCGTCCAGGCGACGGGCCTGCGCGCGGAGGAGTGCGAGGACGTGCTGCGCGCGGCCGACGGCGAGGTGCACGTCGCGCTCGTCATGCTCCTCGCGGGCGTCGAGGCCGACGCCGCGCGCGACGCCCTGGCCGGCGACGGCGTGGCCGGCGTCCGCGGCGCGCTCGCGCGCCTGGGCGCCCTCCCCGCGCGCTGACGACCCCGCCGAGGAGAGGCCAGCCGGGGCTCTACCTCGGCGGGGTGGGGCGGGGGCCGAAGACGGCGGTGCCGACGCGGACGATCGTCGCGCCCTCCGCGACCGCGAGCTCCAGGTCGCCGCTCATGCCCATGGACAGCGCGCGGGCGTCCGCGGTCCCGGGTGCGCCCGAGCCCACGACGGCGTCGCGCACCGCGCGCAGGCGCGCGAAGCCCGCGCGCACCACGGCCTCGTCGGGCGAGTTCGCGCCGATCGTCATGAAGCCCGCGAGGCGCAGCCCGTCGAGCGCGGCGACCGCCGTCGCGAGGGCGGGCGCGTCGTCGGGCCGCACGCCCGACTTCGACTCCTCGCCCGAGACGTTGACCTGGACCAGGACGTCGAGCACGCGGCCGTCCCGCGCGCAGCGCGCCGCGAGCGCCTCGGCGAGCGCGAGCGAGTCCACGCTCTCGACGCCGGTCGCGGTGGCGAGGACCTGGTTGACCTTGTTGCGCTGGAGGTGGCCGATCATGTGGACCTCGACCCGGCCCGCGGCGACGAGGTCGGCCAGGTCGGGCGCCTTCGCGACGAGCTCCTGGACGCGGTTCTCACCGATGAGGTCCGCGCCCGCCTCGACCACGGCGCGGACCGCGTCGGCGCGCTGGGTCTTCGTCGCCACGAGCAGCCGCACGTCCGACGCCGCACGCCCGGCCGCGCGCGCGGCGTCGTCCACCCGGGTCCGCACCCGGGCGAGGTTCTGCGCGATCTGCGCGGGCAGCACGGACGACGGCTCGGCGAGGGGCATGCGGCCAGTCTAGGTCGGCCGCACGGTCCGGGATCCGGGTCGTCTCAGGGTGGTCCCCGATCCGCACGGCCGCCCCGATCGGCGAGAATGGTGGGGAAAGGACGGTGCCGTGAAGACGCTGCTCAACATCATCTGGCTCGTGTTCGCCGGGCTGTGGCTCGCGCTGGGCTACGTCGTGGCGGGGGTCATCTGCTGCATCCTGATCGTGACGATCCCGTTCGGCATCGCGTCGTTCCGCATCGCGGGCTATGCGCTGTGGCCGTTCGGCCGCACGGTGGTCGACAAGCCGACCGCGGGCGCCTGGTCGACGATCGGGAACGTCATCTGGGTGCTCGTCGCGGGGATCTGGCTCGCGATCGGGCACGTCGTCACCGCGATCCCGCTCTTCGTTTCGATCATCGGCATCCCGCTCGGGATCGCCAACCTCAAGATGATCCCGGTCTCGCTCCTGCCGCTCGGCAAGGACATCGTCCCGACCGACGCGCGGTACACCTTCTACCAGCGCTGAGGCCGGCGCGGGGTCGCTCCGCCCGCGGCGCGGTCCTACCGCGCGACGGGGGCGGCCGTGCCCGCGGTGAGGCGCAGCAGGTCCGCGGGCGCCAGGCCCACGTCGAGGCCACGGCGCCCGCCCGAGACGTAGACGGCGTCGAACCCGAGCGCGCTGTCGTCGAGGAACGTGCGGTGGGGCTGCTTCTGGCCCAGCGGCGAGATCCCGCCCACGACGTACCCGGTCGCGCGCTCGGCCGCGGCGGGCTCGGCCATGCTCGCCTTCTTGCCGCCCGCCGCCTTGGCGAGCGCCTTGAGGTCGAGCTGCCGGTCGACCGGCACGATCCCGACGACGAGCGGGCCGCCGTCGACCACGGCGAGCAGCGTCTTGAACACCTGCTCCGCAGGCACCCCGATGGCCGCGGCCGCCTCGAGCCCGAAGGACAGCTCGCTCGACGGGTCGTGCTCGTACGGGTGGAGCGTGTGCGCGACCCCCTCGCGCTCGAGGAGGGCGACCGCGGGCGTGCCGGCGTGCGCGGAGGACTTCGACTTCTTGGCCACGGCCCGATTCTGCCGCAGCGGACGCGGGGGAGCGCCCGCACGGGTCAGCGGGGGGCGCGGGCCGTCGCGGGGCCGGTCGCGCGACGCAGGACGGCTACCGGCACCAGGGCGAGCGCCGTCGCCGCCACGGCGACCCACACCGGCCCGCGGTCGCCGAGCCCGGTGGCGATGGTCGCTGCGGCGACGGCCGGCCCCACGGCCGCGCCGACGTTGAGGGCCGCCGTCGCGAAGGAGCCGCCCAGCGTCGGTGCGCCCGACGCCGCGCGGAGCACCTGCGCGATCAACGTGCCGCCGACCGCGAAGCCGAGGACGCCCTGCACCAGCACGAGGCAGAGCAGCACCAGGGGAACGGCGGCGAAGGCGGCCAGGGCGACCCAGCCCGCCAGCAGCAGGACGCCGCCCACGGCGACCACGACCCCGGGGATGCGGTCGGACGTCCGGCCCGCGACGGTGACGCCGACGAAGGAGCCGACCCCGAAGAGCACGAGCGCGACGGGCACCCACCACCGGCTCAGCCCAGCGACGTCGGTCACCAGCGGAGCGAGGAACGTGAGCGTCGCGAAGGTGCCGGTGTTGACCAGCGCGGCGGACGCCATCGTGAGGACGAGCGGGGGCGAGACGAGCTGTGCCAGCTCCGCCCGCAGCGTCGGTGCGCCGACGGGCACGAGGTCAGCCCGCTCGGTCCCGCGCGCGGCAGGGAGGCCGCGGGCGATCCCGACCGCGGAGGGCAGGCAGAGGACCGCGACGGCCCAGAAGGTCGACTCCCAGCCCCACGCGGCGCCGAGGAGCGCCCCGGCCGGGACGCCCGCGACCATCGCGACGGTGGTGCCCGACAGGAGCACGGCGACGGCGCGCCCCGTGCGGTCCGCGGGCACGAGCGTCGCCGCCGTGCTGAGCGCGACGGCGAGGAACCCCGCGTTGGCGAAGGCCGCCACCACGCGGACCGCGACGAGCGCCGCGAAGCTCGGGGTGACCGCGCCGACGACGTGGGCGAGAGCGAACAGCGCGACGCAGCCGAGCAGCGTCGCCCGCACCGGCAGGCGGCGGGCCGAGGCCGCCATGAGCGGCGCGCCGACGACCATGCCAACGGCGAAGGCCGACGTCAGCAGGCCGGCCGTCCCCACCGGGACGTCGAGGCGGGCGGCGATGTCCGGCACAAGGCCTGCGAGCATGAACTCCGAGGTGCCCATGGCGAAGACTGCCAGGGCGAGCAGGTACAGGGCACGAGGCATCGAGGGCTCCGGGGTGCGAGAGGACGAGCAGGAGGGGTCTCGTCACACCACGGTCAGCGCCCGGAGGGCAGCGTCCGGCACGGCACCCGCACGCAGCGGGGGGCGGAAGGCAGCGCTGAGAGGCTCAGCGGTCCTGGGGGCTGACGGTGTGACCGTGAGCCCCCGGAGTGGATGCCTCAGGGCTCGACATGGGCCACACCCTACCCAAGGGGCCGCGCGGGCGCCGGGAGCCCCCGAACGTCCCGGGTCCTCGGTCAGACGTTCACGTCGAGCAGCGAGCCGATCGCGTACGTGACGCCCATCGCGACCGCGCCGCCGACGACGGTCCTCACCGTCGCGCGGCGCGTCGGAGCGTTGCCCAGGCGTGCCGACCCCCAGCCGGTGAGGACGAGCGCGAGCACGACGGCGACGAAGGTCAGCGGGATACGGATGGTCGCCGGGGCCAGGAGGATCGCCGCGAGCGGGAGCAGCCCGCCGACGGTGAACGACACGATCGACGCGACCGCGGCCTCCCACGGGCTCGTGAGCTCGTCGGGGTCGATGTGCAGCTCGGCGTCCGCGTGCGCGGCCAGCGGGTCGCGCTCGGTGAGCTGGACGGCAACCTGGCGTGCGAGGTCGGGCGTCAGGCCCTTCGCCTCGTAGAGGCCGGCGAGCTCGTCGAGCTCCGCGTCCGGCATCTCCGCGAGCTCGCGGCGCTCGGTCGCGAGGAGCGCCTTCTCGGTGTCGCGCTGCGTGCTCACCGAGACGTACTCGCCCGCCGCCATGGACAGCGCGCCCGCGAGCAGCGCCGCGCCGCCCGCCGTCGCGATGACGGGGATCGACGTGCTCGTCGCCGCGACGCCCACGACGACGCCCGCGGTCGAGACGATGCCGTCGTTCGCGCCGAGCACCCCCGCCCGGAGCCGGTTGAGCCGCGAGCCCGTGCTCTCCGGGTGGTGGGGCTCGCCGGGGTGCCGACCGGTGCGCGGTGCGTCGCTCATGGGTTCACCGTAGGACGCGACCGGCGTGGCGCGACCCGGGCGCGAGACCGTCGACCGCGACCGCCGCGCGTCCTCTACCCTGCTCCGCGTGACGCAGGGGAACTCCACGGACGACCGGCCGACGACGCGCGCGGAGCGCTACGAGCACGGGCGGGCGGTGTTCGGCGCGGTCAACGAGGCGGCGCCCGCCGCCATCGCCGAGGCGCTCGCCGACGTCTCGCCCGAGCTCGAGCACCAGATCTCGGCGTGGGCGTACGGCGAGATGTACGCGCGCCCGCACCTGGAACCGCGGGACCGCCAGCTCGTCACGCTCGGGATGCTCGCTGCGCTCGGCGGGTGCGAGGCGCAGCTCGACATCCACGTGGGGACCGCGCTCGACGTCGGGCTGACGCCGCGCGAGATCGTCGAGGCGCTTCTGCAGTCCGCGGTGTACTGCGGCTTCCCGCGCGCGCTCAACGCGACCGCGGTCGCGAAGGAGGTCTTCGCGCGGCGCGGACTCCTGCCGGTCGAGTGAGGGCCCGGCCCGGACGCCCGGACGCCCGCGCGAACCCGGCCTACAGCGGCCCGACGGCCAGCACCGTCACCACGGGCTCGCCCGCCTCGTCGCTCGCCGCGAGGTCGACGCTCGCCGTGATCGCCCAGTCGTGGTCGCCCGCCGGATCGTCGAGCACCTGCCGCACGAGCCACGTGCCCGCGGGCACCACGCCGCCGGGGGCGTGCTCCGCCGTCGGGCCCTCGTGGCCTGCGGGCAGCTCGGCGCCCGCCTCGACGACGCGGAACAGCGCCGCGGAGCGGGCGCCGGGCCCGATGCCGATCGCGTCGTCGCCCTGGTCCTCGAAGAGCGGGTCGAGCGCGTCGCCCCACGCGTCCGCGTCCCAGCCCGCGCCGCCGTCGAGCGCGCCGAGCGCGCGGTAGTCCTCGCGCGCGGCGAGCTCGACGCGGCGGAACAGCGCGTTGCGCACGAGGCGGCGGAACGAGCGCGGGTTGCCCGTGACGGGACGGGTGGGCGCCTCGGCCCCCGCCCCGGAGAGCGGGCCGTCGCCCACCTCGGTGTCCGCGTCGTCGTCGACCGGGTGCGCGAGGCGCTCCCACTCGTCGAGGAGCGACGAGTCGACGCCGCGCACGAGCTCGCCGAGCCACTCGACGATCTCCTGCACCTCCTCGGTGCGGTGCTCCTCGGGGACGACCTGGCGCAGCGCGCGGTAGGCGTCCGCGAGGTAGCGCAGCACCACGCCCTCCGTGCGCTCGAGGCCGTAGACGGACACGAACTCCGCGAACGTCATCGCGCGCTCGACCATGTCGCGGACCACCGACTTGGGGGAGAGCTCGGCGTCCGCGACCCACGGGTTGGACCGCTTGTACATCGCGAACGCGGGCGCCAGCAGCTCCTCGAGCGGCTTGGGCCACGTGATCTCCTCGAGCAGCGCCATGCGCTCCTCGTACTCGTACCCCTCGGCCTTCATCGCGGCGACGGCCTCGCCCTTGGCAGCGTTCTGCTGGGCGTAGAGCACCTGGCGCGGGTCGTCGAGGGTCGCCTCGATGACGGAGACGACGTCGAGCGCGTGGGTCGCGCCCTCGACGTCGAGCAGGTCCAGGGCGGCGAGCGCGAACGGCGACAGCGGCTGGTTGAGCGCGAACTCGCGCGGCAGGTCGCCGACGAGGCGCACGCTCGGGCGGTAGCCCGCGGGGCGCGACGGGTCGGGGACGCGCACGCGCTCGACGATCCCCGCCACGCGCAGCGAGCGGTAGATGCGGAACGTCTGGCGCACGTGCTCGCGGCGCTGCGACTCGGTGTCGTGGTTCGCGAGGAGCAGGTGGCGCATGGCCTCGACCGGGTCGCGGCGCGGGTCGCTCGCGTCGGCCTGGCCGCCGCGACCGTGCTGCGCGGTGCGTGCGAGGACGTTGAGCACCATGGCGTGCGTGACGGTGAAGTGGCTCGTCAGGGGCTCGGGCTCGGCGTCGCGCAGGCGCTCGAACGTCGCGTCGGTCCAGTTGACCGAGCCCTGCGGCGCCTTCTTGCGGACGATCTTCTTGAGCTTCTTCGGGTCGTCGCCCGCCTTGGCGAGCATCTTGCGGTTCTCGATGACGTGCTCGGGCGCCATGACGAGCACCTCGCCCACGGTGTCGTACCCGGCGCGGCCCGCGCGCCCCGCGATCTGGTGGAACTCGCGCGCCGTGAGGTGGCGCATGCGCTCGCCGTCGAACTTCACGAGGCTCGTGAGCAGCACGGTGCGGATCGGCACGTTGATGCCGACGCCGAGCGTGTCCGTGCCGCACACGACCTTGAGCAGGCCCGCCTGCGTGAGGCGCTCGACGACGCGCCGGTACTTGGGCAGCATGCCCGCGTGGTGCACGCCGACGCCGTGGCGCAGGAACTTGCTGAGCGTCTTGCCGAACCCGGTGCCGAAGCGGAAGTCGCCGAGCTCGGCGGCGATCGCCTCCTTCTCGGACTTCGTCGCGACGTTCATCGACAGCAGGGACTGCGCGCGCTCGACCGCGTCCTTCTGCGTGAAGTGCACGACGTACACGGGCGCGCGGCGCGTGCTGACGAGCTCCTCGATGACCTCGGTCAGCGGCTCGACGACGTAGCTGAAGTGCAGGGGGACCGGCCGCTGCGCGGTGGTCACCTCGGCGACGGGCCGGCCGGTGCGCTCCTCGAGCTCCTCGACGAACCGGGTCGTGTCGCCGAGCGTCGCCGACATGAGCAGGAACTGGGTCCTCGGCAGCTCGAGCAGCGGCACCTGCCACGCCCAGCCGCGCTGCGGGTCCGCGTAGAAGTGGAACTCGTCCATGACGACCTGGGAGATCGCGTCCTCGTCGTCCGCACCGGCGTTCTCGCCGCCCCGGCGCAGCGCGATGTTCGCGAGGATCTCGGCCGTGCAGCAGATGATGGGGGCGTCGGGGTTCACCGCGGAGTCACCGGTCGTCATGCCGACGTTCTTGGAGCCGAACGCCGCGACGAGCGCGAAGAACTTCTCGCTGACGAGCGCCTTGAGCGGCGCGGTGTAGTAGGTGCGGCCGCCGCGGCCCGAGCGGTGCGCGGCGAGCGCCGCGAACTGGGCGCCCATCGCGACGAGCGACTTCCCCGACCCGGTGGGCGTCGAGAGGATGACGTGCGAGCCGGTGACCAGCTCGATGAGCGCCTCGCTCTGGTGGGGGTAGAGCTCGAGACCCTGCTCCGTCGCCCAGGTGGTGAACCCCTCGTAGAGCGCGTCCGGGTCGGGGGCCTTGCCCGTCGGGGCGGGCACGTGCGCGAGAAGAGCCGGGGTGCGGCCGGTCGTGGTGGTCACGGCACGAGTCTGTCAGGTGTCGCGGAGGCCGGTCGCCGGACCGGCGCTGCGGGGGGCCCGGGGGACCGAGAAGGGGCTTGATAGCGCTGTCAACCTGTGCGAGGGTAGCCCCGGACGTGCACGGGACGCGCGTCCAGCCTCCGCGTCACCGACGACCACCGAGCCCACGCCGCCGTGGGACGGAGGGAGCACCCGTGCGGCCACCCGCAGATCACCCGCTCGTCACCTGCCCCTGACAGGGTGGCGCAGGCCCGCCCCGGCCCCCGCGCCGTCTCACCCCTGACCGCCCCTGCCGCCCCGGCGCCCCCGCCGGCGGCCCCTGCCCGAGGACACCATGGCCCCCAGCCTGCCGACCCCCCGATCCCTGGACCCCAGGCCCGTGACCCCCGCGACCCCGGACCGCCCGCGCCGGCCCGCCCCGCGGCTGGTCGCGGGCGCGCTCGCCGTGGCGCTCGCCGTCGTCGGCCTCGCGCCCGCGACCGCCGCGAGCGCCGCCCCCGAGCCGCCGTCGACCGACTACGCGTCCCTGGTCGACGTCTTCGTCGGCACCGAGGGCGACTACGGCAACGACATGCCTGCCGCGCAGGCGCCGAACGGCCTCGCGAAGGTCAACCCGCGCACCACGCCGGGCCGGAACAACACCGGGTACGACTACGCGCAGTCGAAGATCTCGGGCTTCACGCACACCAACCTCGACGGGGTCGGGGGCTCCGGCGGCGGCGGCGACCTCCTCGTGGTCCCGACGTCCGGGTCGTACACGGCGCGCCCCGGCACGGGCACGTACGCGCACCCGTTCTCGCACGACGACGAGCAGGCGGGTCCCGGTTTCTACTCCGTCGGGCTCGGCAACGTCGCGGGCAAGGACGGCGCGATCACCGGCGCGCCGGGCACGATCGAGGCCGAGGTCGCGGCGACCACGCGCTCGGGCGTGCACCGCTACGCGTTCCCCGCGGGCTCGACGCCGAGCCTCGTCGTGGACCTCGAGACGAACAACACGAGCCGCCGGTCGTCGTCGGTGCAGGCCGAGACGCGCGCGGACGGCACCGTGGAGCTGTCCGGGCACGTCACCGGCTACTTCTACAACGCGGCCTACACGCTGTACTACACCGCGCGCACGCTCCAGCCCGCGACGGTCCAGACCTGGGGCGACGACGACCGGCTCGTCGACGCGACCGCCCAGGACGGCGTCGACACCGGCGCGATCCTCACGTTCGACCCGGCCGACGCCGGGGAGGTCGGGCTCCAGGTCACCCTGTCGCCGGTGAGCGTCGAGCAGGCGCGGATCGACCAGCAGGTCGAGCTCGGCGACCTGTCGTTCGACGCGATCCGCGACCGCACCCGCGCGGAGTGGAACGCGACGCTCGGGCGGGTCGCGATCGACGCCTCGACGGCGACGGACCCGACGGGCGAGCTCCAGCAGCTCTTCTACACGCACCTCTACCGCATGTTCGCGATGCCGATGAACGCGACGAGCACCTCGGGCACGTACCGCGGCGTCGACGGGGCGGTGCACGCCGCGCAGGGCTTCACGTACTACGACTCGTGGGCCACGTGGGACGACTTCCGCAAGTTCTCCGTCATCGCGTACATCGACCCGGCGCTGTACCGGGACATGGTGCAGTCGCTGGTCTACCTGTTCGCGGACGCCGAGGCGACGGGTTCCGGCGGCGGCCTCGGCGGGTTCGTGCACTCGGTCCCGACGGTGCGCTGGGAGCGGTCGTCGGTCGTGGTCGCAGACGCGATCGCCAAGGGCTTCGACGGGTTCGACCGCCTCGACGAGGCGTACCCGGCGCTCCAGCGGCTCGTCGGGCAGTACAGCGCGGACGAGCTCCAGCGGGGCTACGTGGCGGGAAACCCCGGCGCGTCCGTGCAGCGCGGCTACGACCAGTACGGCCTGTCCGTGATCGCGGACGAGCTCGGGCTGACCGACGAGGCCGAGACGCTGCGCGAGCAGGCGTCGTGGCCGATCGAGAAGCTCACCAAGCCGGGCGCGTGGACCGCCGCCGACGGCACGCAGGTCGGCCTCCTCACCCCCCGCGCCGCGGACGGGTCGTGGCAGAGCGCCGACTACGCGAAGTTCGAGGCCGCCAGCCTCTACCAGGGCACGCTCTGGCAGTACCACTGGTACGACGCGTACGACATGGACGCGCTCGTCGAGGCGATGGGCGGCCCCGAGGCGGCGCGCCTCGCCATGCGCCACATGTTCGGTGAGCACGCGCCGGACGACGGCAAGGCCATGCTCCACTCGAACGCGAACGAGATCGACCTCCAGGCGCCGTACCTCTTCAACTACACGGGCGAGCCGAGCCTGACGCAGAAGTGGGCGCGCGCGATCTACACGAAGGAGACCTGGAACCGGTACATCGCGACCGGCTCGTCCAGCGCCGTGCCGAGCGGTGGCGGCGAGTTCACGCCGCCCGTCAAGACGAAGGTCTACCGGCTCGACCCCCGCGGGATGCTCCCCACGATGGACAACGACGCGGGCACGATGTCGACGATGTTCGTCGCCGCGGCCGTCGGGCTGTTCCCGGTGACCGCGGGCTCGTCCCAGTTCCAGGTCGGGTCACCGTTCTTCGACTCGACGACCATCACCTACGACGACGGCAGCGCCTTCACGGTCACGGCCGACGGCGTCTCCGAGGACGCGCTCTACGTCCAGTCCGCGACGCTCGACGGCGCGACGTTCGGCAACACGTGGGTCGACTACGCGACCGTGGTCGGCGGAGCCGACCTCGCGTTCCGCATGGGCGAGCAGCCGAGCGACTGGGGCACGGACACGGCGCCCGCGTTCTCGATGAGCACCGCGACCGACGAGCCGGCGGAGGGACCGCGCGTCAGCGCCGACCCGACCACCGTGCGGACCGGCGACGGCGGCGCGCTCGACGCGACCGTGACGCTCACGCTCGACGGCGCCCGCCTCGCCGCGCCCGCCGGCACGGACCTCGTCGCGAGCGGGGCGGCGAGCGTCGTCGGGCTGCCCGACGGCGTCACCGCGGCCGTGACGGTCGCGTCGCCGACCGCGCTGACCGTCTCCCTGACGGGGACGGCGTCCGCCGACGCGCGCTTCTTCGTCCACCTGGGCGACGCCGCGCTCGCCGACGGCGTCGCCGCGGCGTCGCTCCGCGGGCAGGGCGTCTCGGTGCGCTCGCCCCTGCGGCTGTCCGTGGCGTCCGCCGAGCGCGACGCGCTCGCCGCGCTCGTCGACGACGCCGTGCTCGTGCGGCACGGGAACTACTCCTCGGTGACGTTCGACCGGTTCTCGACCGCCCTGACCCGGGCGCAGGAGGCGCTCGCGGACGAGGCGGCGACGAGCATCGCGCTGCGGTTCGCGGCCGACCGGCTCGGTGCGGCGGCCGACGCGCTCGACCTCACGGGAGGCGGCTACCGCACGCTCGAGGCCGAGCAGTCCGAGGCGTGGTCGGGCGGGGAGCTGAAGAACGAGGCGAACAGCTCGTCCGGCAACCTCGGCGGCGTGCGCTCGGGGTCCTGGGTGCAGTACCGCGACATGACCTTCGAGACCGCGGCCGGGGACACCCCGCCGCGCTTCCTCACGGTCCGGTACGACACGAGCTTCGCCCCGACGGACACGCCGAGCACCGTGCGCGTGCACGCCGGCGACGTGAGCGGCCCCGTGGTCGCGACCGTCGACCTGACGGGCACGAGCGGCTGGGGAAAGTACACCGAGGTGACGGCGGAGCTCGGCGACGTGCAGGCGCTCGTCGACGCGCAGGTCGTGACGTTCGAGCTCCTCGCGCCGTCGGGCCGGAGCTGGGTCGGGAACTTCGACTGGTTCCGGTTCAGCGCCGAGGACCCGGGCGCCCCGGGCCAGCCGGGCGAGTCCCCGACCGTGACGATCGAGGCCGAGGACTGGACCGCGAGCTCCGGTCGCGGGCTCAAGAAGGAGTCCTCGACGTGGACGAGCGGGCCGGTGACGAACGTCGGCGGCACCGCGGACGGTGACTGGCTCGCCTACGGCGAGGTCGACCTCGGTGAGCTGCCGCTCGGCGAGCTGTCGGTCCACTACGTGCACAACTCGAACCGGTCCGGGAAGAACTCGGCGCTGTCGGTGTACCTCGACGCGTTCGACCCGGCGAACCCGGGCGAGCCGTTCGTCACGGTGCCGCTGCCGACCACGGGGTCGACCTGGACCACGGACGGGACGGCGACCGTCGTCCTGCCCGAGACGGTGCAGGGGACGCACGAGGTGTTCGTGCGCCTGACGACCGAGCCGTACGCCGACCACCCGTACGTCGCGAACCTCGACAGCCTGACGTTCGCGCCGGGCGGCCCGACGTCGGTCGTCGTCGAGTCCGAGGCCTGGACCTCGAACTCGGGTCGCGGGCTCAAGAACGAGAGCTCGACGTGGACGAGCGGTCCGGTGACGAACGTCGGCGGCACCGCGGACGGCGACTGGCTCGCTTACGGCGAGGTCGACCTCGGCTCCGCCGCGCTCGACCAGCTCTCCGTGCACTACGTGCACAACTCGAACCGTTCGGGTCGGAACTCGGCGCTGTCGGTCTACCTCGACACGTTCGACCCGGCGAACCCGGGCGAGCCGTTCGTCACCGTCCCGCTCGCGAGCACCGGGTCGAGCTGGACGACGGACGGGACCGCCGTCGTCGAGCTGCCGACCACGGTGCGCGGCAAGCACCAGGTGTGGGTGCGCCTGTCGACGGAGGCGTACGCCGACCACCCGTACGTCGCCAACCTCGACAGCATGCGCTTCTTCACCGACGCGTACGACGTCGAGGTCCCGCCGACCGACACCGCGGCGCTCGCCGCGGCGGTCGACGCGGCCGGGACGCCCGAGGCGGAGATCGCGCGCTACGGCCGGATCGACGCGAGCGTCTTCACCCGCGAGCTCGCGGTGGCACGGACCGTGCTCGCCGACGCCGGCGCGACCCAGGCGCAGGCCGACGAGCGGGCCCGGCGCCTCGGCCTGGCGACCGACCAGCTCGTGCCTGCCGAGCGCCGTCGGCTCGAGAACCTCGTGGCGAGCGCCGAGGCTCTGACCGACGAGGGGTACAGCCCCGAGTCCTGGCAGGCCTTCCGCACGGCGCTCGGCGCGGCGACCGGGACGCTCGACGACGACGCGGCGTCCGACGCGGCGCTGCACGACGCGCGGCTCGCGCTCCAGGGCGCGATCGACGCCCTGGAGGAGCCGGCCGACGTCGTGCTCGTCGAGGTCGAGGTCAGCCCGCGCTGCCTCGCCGGCAAGCCCTACGTCGCGGTCCGCGCGGTGAACGTCTCCGACGCGGCCGTCGACGTCGAGCTGGCGTCGTCGCTCGGCACGAGGACGTTCGTCGGCGTCGCGCCGGGTGCGAGCGCGTACCAGTCGTTCGCCGCGCGGTCTGCGACGGGCGACCTGGACGTCACCGTCGCGGCGACGGGGGCGGACGGCACCCAGACGGTCGAGCAGGTCGTCACCGTCCCGTCCTGCTCCTGACCACAGGACGCACGACCGACCCGGGAGGCTCCGACGGGGCGCCTCCCGGGTCGGCACCCTGGCGCCTCCGCGGCGGACCGGGCACGCTGGTGCCCCGACCGACGACGGAGGCGCCACCGTGACCGAGGAGTACCAGGGCCGGCCCGCGTTCCACGCACAGACCCCCGCGGAGTGGCGGGCGTGGCTCGCCGCGCACCACGACGACCCCGAGCCCGGGGTCTGGCTCCTCACGTGGCGGCGCGAGAGCGGTCGGCCGACGTTCGGGTACGAGCCGTGGATCGAGGAGGCGCTGTCCTACGGCTGGATCGACGGGCAGGCCGCGACCGTCGACCAGGACCGGCACGCGCTGTGGTTCACGCGCCGCCGTCCTGGCTCCCGCTGGACGCGGCTCAGCAAGGAGCGGGTCGCCCGCGTCGAGGCGGACGGGCGCCTCACCGACGCCGGGCGCACCGCCGTCGAGGCGGCCCGGGCGGACGGGTCCTGGACCCGGCACGACGACGCGGAGGCGCTCGTCGTCCCCGACGACCTCGCCGCGGCGCTCGGCGAGCGGCCCGACGCGCGGGCGCGCTTCGACGCCTTCACGCCCGGCGTGCGGCGCTCGATCCTCGGCTGGATCGTCGAGGCGAAGCGGCCCGACACCCGGGCGCGCCGGATCGCGGAGACCGCCGAGCTCGCCGAGCAGGGCGTCGCCGCCCACCAGCCGCGTCGCTGACGGCGCACGGCGCGCCGCACCCCGCCGTCAGGACAGGTCCCAGAGCAGCCGGTAGTACGCGATCCGCTCGGGGTCGGGGTCGACGCCGTAGCCCGCGTAGACGTGGCCGTCGTACCCGGGGCCGTAGTTCCACTCCGTGCTCCATGCCGCGACGGCGAGGTCCGCCCAGCGGTCCGCGACCCCGAGCGACCCGAGGTCGACGTGCGCGGCGAACGTGCCGTCGTCGTGCAGGAGCGTGTTCGGCACGCACGCGTCTCCGTGGCACACGACGAGGTGGTCGACCGGGGGAGCGTCGTCGAGCCGGGCGCGCGCCTCGGCGACGGCCAGACCACGGTGCTCGGGGAACCACTGGTCAGGCCCGTGCCCGCGTGCGAGCCGGTCGTCGGCGTTCGCGACACGCTGCGCGACGGACCAGGTGAAGGGGCACGACGCGACCGGGAGCGCCTCGTGCAGAGCGCGCAGCCCGCGGCCGATCGCGGTCGCCGCGACCGCCGGGTCGCCCGTCCAGCGAGCCTCGACCGCCGACCGTCCCGCGACGGCCTGCGTCACGAGCCACGAGCCGTCGTCGTCCGCGCCCTGGTCGAGGACGCGCGGCACGGGGGTCCGGTCGCCGACCCACGCGAGCCGCTCGGCCTCTCCCGCCAGGTCGATCTCCGGGACGCCCGCCGGGACCCACTTCGCGTACCGGACCGGTCCCGCGGCCTCGCCGCCGCGCGGGTCGAGGCGGAACGTCAGCCCGCCGACGGTGTTGCGCCAGACCGGGGTGACGACGTCGTCCCCCGCGAGCGCGCGGACGACGGCGGGGACGGCCACGGGGCCGGTGGGGATCTCGGCGATGGTCTCGGCGCGGCTCACGCGGGCGATCCTCGCACGCGGGCCGGTCGCCGGTCACGGCTGTCTTCGGCGCGACGCCGGCCTCGTCAGCGCGTCGGCGCGTCAGCGGGGAGAGCGGGCGGCCGCGCCGTCCGGCGGGAGCAGCGCGTCGCACGCGGCGACGAGCCGCTCGCGCAGCGCCGCCCCGCGGGCGGCGAACGCGCGCTGGTGCCGCACGTACTCGGCCTTGCCCTCGGGCGTCTCGATCGCCACCGGCTCCAGCCCGTACGACGACACGTCGTAGGGCGACGCCTGCATGTCGACGACGCGGACGTCGCGCGCGAGCTCGAAGGCGTCGAGCACGACGTCCCCGGGGACGGCCGGCGTGAGCTTGAGCGCCCACTTGTAGAGGTCCATCGTCGCGTGCAGGCACCCCGGCTGCTCCAGGGCGGGCTGCGTCTCGCGCGTGGGCCGCAGGCGGTTGAGCGGACCGGCCTCGGGCGTGAAGAAACGGAAGGCGTCGAAGTGGGAGCACTGCACGGGGTGGTCCTCGACGACCCGGTCCGTCCCGTCGTGCCCGAGCCGCAGGGGGAGCGGGTGCCGGTGGTCGCGCCCGGCCGCCTTGTCGCGGTAGACCATGGCCCACTCGTGGAGCCCGAAGCAGCCGAACCGGCCCGGGCGCGCCGCGGTGGCGTCGAGCAGGGCGCGCAGGTACCGCACGGTGTCGCCGCGGTCGGCGAGGAACGCGTCGGTGTCGAGCGTCAGACCGTCGGGCGTGCTCCGGTACCAGCGCCATCCGGAGCGGTCGGCGTACGGGTCGGGCGCCGCGTCGGTGCCCGGTGCCGCACCGCTCCCGGCGGTCGGGGGAGCCAGCACGACGCCCGGCCCCGGGTGCCAGCGCCGGAGCTGGGCCGGGCGCGTGGGGTAGTAGGTGAAGAGGAAGTCCTCGATCGCGTGCTTCTGCCCGAGCGGCTTGCGGTGCCGCCACCCCGCCGTGAGCGCGTCCGCGCGCTCGGCGTGGGCGCGCTCGCGCTCCGCCCACTCCGCGGCAGGCAGCACGCCGGGGCCGACGACGGGCGTCGTCCGGGGGGTCGCGGGGGCGGTCGCAGGCACGCACCCAGGGTACGAGAGCCCGCGGGGGCGTCGGCGCGGCGGACTTTCACCCGCCGCGTGGTTTTCCCGATGTGGGCGCGACCGGGAAGAATGGCCGTGAACGTGCTGTGAAGACCCGGCGCGTCCGGCCGGCCGACCGCGCGTCGGCCGTCCACCCCGACCCGAACGACCGATCTCGCGGCGAGGCCGCGGAGGAGCACCATGTCGCAGCCGCCCACGGCACCGCAGGACCCGTACCAGTTCGACCCCTACCGGCCGCAGGGCTCCGACCCGGCGCAGGAGGGGCACGGACAGGGGCAGGACGCGTGGGCGTCGCAGGGAGAGCCGCAGCCCCAGCCGTACGGCTCGCCCGACGCCGCGTACGGCGCGCCCGGGTACGGCGGCACGCCGGAGCAGGCGCCCTACGGAGACCCCGGCCACCCGCCCTACGGTGCCGATCCTCAGGCCGCGTACGGGCAGCAGGGCTACGGCCAGCCCGCCGGGTCCCCGGCTCAGGGGTACGCGCAGCCCTACCCCGACGCCGGGGCGCAGCAGCCGTACGGCCAGCCCTACGGCGACCCTGCCCAGCAGCCCTACGGTGCCGCGCAGCAGCCCTACGGGAGCCCGTACGGGAACGGCTACGCCGCGTACACGGCGCCGGCGCCGTCGACCGGGACGATGGCGATCGTCGGCTTCGTGCTGGCGATCCTCGGCTTCCTCGGCAGCTGGATCCCGTTCGTCAACATCTTCGCCGCGGTGATGGGCATCGCCGGCGTGGTGCTCGGCTTCGTCGGGCTGTCGCAGGCGAAGCAGGGCCGGTCGGGCAAGGGCTTCTCGATCGCGGCGATCGTGCTCGGTGTGGTCTCGGTGCTCGTGACCATCCTCGTGTGGGTCCTCTTCGTCGTCGCGGCGAACGAGGCCTCGTCGCAGTACGAGCAGACGCTCTCGGAGATCCAGGAGGACTCCGACCGCGCGCTCGGCGAGTCGACGGACGAGATCCTCGCGAACGACCTCGGTGTCGAGGTCGGCACGTTCGAGGGCGCCGCCGACGAGTTCGGCTGGGTCGAGTCCGCCCTGCCGCTCACGCTGACCAACACCTCCGACGAGCCGCTGACGTTCGACCTCGACGTCGACGCCGTCGCGGCCGACGGCACGGTCGTCGAGTCCGACTTCGTCTACACCGACCAGCTCGCCCCGGGCGAGTCGACGACCGTCGAGGCCTTCGACTTCATCGACTCCGAGAACCTGGAGGCCATGAAGACGGCGACCTTCGAGGTCACGCGCGTGAGCGCGTACTGACCGGCGCACGGGACCGAGGGACGGACCGGTGAGCACGAGCGACTCCAGGACCCCGCCCGACGACGCGGCGCCCGCACCCGCGTGGGGCACGGCGCCCGGCGCGGCGGGGGAGCGCGAGCCCGCGCCGTCGGCGCCCGACCCCGCGGAGCCCTCGCCGCCCGCGGACGGCGTGGAACGCCCGGCCCCCGGCGACCCCGAACCCGCACCGACGGCGCAGCCCGCGCGGGCCCGACGCTCGGGGACGGGCGTCCTCGTCACGGCGTGCCTCGGCGTCCTGCTCGTCGGGGCCGTCCTCGTCACCGAGGCCATGACGGCGCGCTGGGGCTGGGCGCACGTGGGCTGGCTCTACCCCGTCGCCGGAGCCGTCGTGCTCACGGTCGGCGCCGTCGCCTGGCGTCGGGGCACGCGCGGTGTGCCGAGGGCGACGCGCGCGCTCGTCGCGCTGCTCGCGGGGACGGTCGTCGTCACGACCTGGGTCGCGGTCGACGTCGTGCCCGCGGCCGGTCCCGGCTACGGCGTGGGGAGCTCGCTGCGCGGGTACCCGCTCGGCGGCGGGTCCGACGACGGCCCGGAGATCACGGCCGTGTCCGACCGCGTCTGGTTCGGCGACTCGGTCCGGTACGCCGACGGCCTCGTCGTCTCGGTCTCGGCCCCGCAGGCGTACACGCCGAGCGAGCACGCGGCGGTGCGGGACGGCGACCCGCCGGACTCCGTGCGCGTCCGGGTGCGCCTGACGAACGGCACGGGCCGCGCCGTCGACCCCGGGAGCATCGACGTGCAACCGGTGTCGGGGGGCCTCGTGGCCCGCCGGGTGTACGACTACGCGCCGGACGTCCTGCTCGAACGCCCCGACCTCGTGGCCCGGGGGTCGAGCGGCGAGTGGGACCTCGTGTACGCCGTCCACGACCCGGAGGACGTCACGGTGGCGCTGGAGCCGACGTGGGCGAACTACGCGGTGGCCGTCTTCTCCTGGTGACGCCTCTCCCCGCTCGCGCAGGCGTCACTCCGTGCGCCGCAGGTACTCCTGCGCGAGCCGGTGCGGGGCGCGGGCGAGCCACGCGTCCTGCACGAGCTCCTCGAGCTCCGGCACGGGGACCCGGTCGAGCCGCGCGAGCACGATCGGGTACCCGTCGAAGTGGCTCGTCATGAAGAACGTGCCGGGGTCGTCCTGGACCAGCGCGGCCTTCTCGCCCTCGTCCGCGACGCGCAGCGCGACGGGCGGCTCCGCCGGGGCCGCGTCGCCCAGCTCGTCGAGGTCGCGCGGGCGCAGGGGGCGCTCCCACACGAAGAGCTTGCCGTGCACCGTCCACCGGCGCGCGTCCTTGAGGTCCGTGCCGGGCAGCACCGCCACGACCCGTCCGACGTCCTCCCACGAGGCCATGCCCCCACGGTAGGCAGCCGGTCGCGGTCGGGCCACACGAGCGGCCGCCGCGCCCGCGGGAGCGCGGCGGGGCGGGTCAGAAGGGCGCGACCTTCCCGAGCGGCGGGAAGATCTCGTCGAGCTCCGCGAGATCGTCGGCCGTGGGCCGCCACGCTCCGGCGGCGGCGTTCTGCCGCACCTGCTCGGGCTTCGTCGCACCCGCGATGACGCTCGACACCTGGGGCCGGGAGAGCAGCCAGCCGAACGCGACCTGCACCTCGGTGATGCCGCGCACCTGGCAGAACGCGCCCAGCCGCGCGAGCGCCTCCCAGGGCGCGGACTCGAGCAGGTGCGGCTTGCTGCGCACGAGCCGGCCGTCGTCGGGCCGCGCGCCGTGCGCGTACTTGCCGGTGAGCAGGCCGTTCGCGAGCGGGAAGTACGGCAGGACGCCGAGCCCGTACGCCGCCGCGGCGGGGAGCACCTCGAGCTCGGCCGCACGGTCGACGAGGTTGTACTGGTTCTGCGCGGACACGAACCGCACGGTGCCCGCCGCGCGCGCGACGAGCTCTGCCTCCGCGATCTGCCACCCGGCCCGGTTCGAGTGCCCCACGTAGAGGACCTTGCCCGCGCGCACGAGGTCGTCGAGCGCCGCGAGCGTCTCGTCGATCGGCGTCTGCGGGTCGGGGGTGTGGAACTGGTAGAGGTCGATGCGGTCGGTGCCGAGGCGGCGCAGCGAGCCCTCGACCGCCCGCACGACGTAGCGGCGCGAGCCGCGCGCGTCGAAGTCCGCCCCCGCGGCCCCGCGCATCGACATGCCGAACTTCGTCGCCACGACGACGTCGTCGCGCCGCGACCCGAGCGCCTGGCCGAGCAGCTCCTCGCTCAGACCCGGGCGGCCGCCGTACGTGTCGGCCGTGTCGAAGAACGTCACGCCCGCGTCGAGCGCTGCGTCGACGACGGCGCGCGTGCCCTCCAGGGTCTCCGTCGCCGTCGCGGGGCGCCCGAAGTTGTTGCACCCCAGCCCGACGGCGGACACCGCCAGGCCGGACCGGCCGAGACGGCGCAGAGCGGGGCGGGGTGCGGTGTCGTCGCTCGTGGTGGTCATGCGGCCGACCCTACGTCGGCCCGCGCGACGACGTGACGGCGGAGGCGCGCACCGCGACGGACGCGACGAGCCGTTCCAGCGGGCCGCGGCCGAACGCCCAGCGCCACAGGGTCGCGGCCCCGAGCGTCGCGAGCACGAGCCAGAGGAGCGGCCCGTTCGTCGTCTGCTCGTACGCCGCGTCGCCCCAGGCCCACAGGACGACGATCTGGGCCGAGTAGACCGTGAGCGCCATGGCACCGACCGCGGCGACGGGGGCGAGCACCCAGCGACCCACGCGGCCCGCGAACAGGCACAGCCCGAGCACCGCGACGGCGAACCCGCCCGACCCCACGACCTCCGGGAGGGTGTCCGTGTGCGGGCCCGCGAGCCAGAGGTAGGCGCTCGTCGGCCACGGGTCCGCCCACCCGAGCGGCTCCGGCCGGTACGCGCTCGACCACACCGCGGCCGCGTCCTCCACGGCCTGCGCCCCGCCCAGAGGACCCGTGAGCGCCGCCGAGACGCCGTACCCGAGCCCTGCCGCGAGCAGCCCGCCGCCGACCAGCGCGACGCGCGTCGTCCTCGCGCCGAGGTCGGACCGGCCGATCGCGATCCCGACGAGCACGTACGCCATCCACACGACCGCCGGGTAGTGCCCCGAGACGAGGAAGTCCGTGAGCGCGCCCGACCCGTCGTCCGGCAGGTGGAGCCCGGCGCGCGCGAGCACCTCCGGGAGCCACAGCGCGAGCACCGGGCCCACGACGGCGACCGCCCCCGCGAGGAGCAGGAGGTCCCGGCGCCGCCAGCGCAGGAACGGCAGCGCGAGCACGAAGTAGGCGGCGTAGAAGCCGAGGATCAGCAGGACGCGCGTGCCGAGCAGGTCCAGCAGGCCCGCCAGGGCGACCAGGAGCACCGCGCGCACGAGGACGCGGGTGCGGTTCTGCAGCGCGGGCAGCCCGTCGAGCGGGGTGCGCCCGCCCGAGACGAGAGCGAGCGACACCCCGGCCACGAGCGCGAAGAGGACCGAGGACCGCCCGTGGGACAGCGAGAGCCAGCCGGAGACCTCGCCGAAGTCGTCCGTCGTGAAGCCCACGTGCGCCGCGAACATCCCGAGGACCGCGACCCCGCGCGCGACGTCGAGCCCCGTGACGCGGCCCGGCCCGCCGAGCAGGAGGGCGGCGTGGCGCCGCGCGAAGCCCACGGAGGACCGGGCGGGGTCGCCCGAGGCGGAGGTCGTGCCGGTCGCGGCCGTCATGGGGGGATTGTCCGCGCGCGGGCGCGCTCCCACCCCGCCGCCACGCCGGGGACGAGCCGCGCGGGGACCACGCGCCCAGAGTGTGAGAACGGGGTCGAGAACGCCGCACCCGCGGCCTACGGTGCGGGTATGACGCACACCCCCCACGGCGCCGACGAGGCCGCCGAGCACCACGCCGACGCCCCCACCGGGGCAGGCAGCGACCCCGCGCAGGAGTCCGAGTCGTACACCCACGGCCACCACGAGTCCGTGCTGCGCTCGCACCGCTGGCGCACGGCCGAGAACTCGGCCGGCTTCCTCTTGCCGCACCTGCGCCCCGGCATGAGCCTCCTCGACGTCGGCTGCGGCCCGGCCACGGTCACCGTCGACCTCGCCGACCGCGTCGGCGACGGGCGGGTCGTCGGCGTCGACGCGTCCGAGGCTGTCCTCGACAGCGCACGCGAGCTCGCCGCCCAGCGCGGCACCGCGAACATCACGTTCCAGCACGCGAACGCCTACGAGCTGCCGTTCGCCGACGGCACGTTCGACGTCGTCTACGCGCACCAGCTCCTGCAGCACCTGTCCGACCCGATCGCCGCGCTGCGCGAGATGCGACGCGTCACGAAGCCGGGCGGGCTCGTCGCCGTGCGCGACGCCGACTACGCGGCCATGACCTGGTACCCCGAGTCGCCGGGGCTCACCGAGTGGAACACGCTCTACCACGAGGTCACGCACGCCTACGGGTACGAGGCCGACGCCGGCCGTCGCCTCTTCTCCTGGGTGCAGGACGCCGGGTTCCCGCTCGACGGGATCGAGCCCAGCGCGAGCACCTGGTGCTACGCCACCCCCGCCGACCGCACGTGGTGGGGCGGGCTGTGGGCCGAGCGCTGCGTCGCGTCGAACTTCGCCGTCCAGGCGAAGGAGTCGGCGCTCGCGGACGACGTCGCGCTCGAACAGCTCGCGCAGGACTGGCTGCGCTGGGCCGAGGAGCCGGCGGGCTGGTTCGCCGTCCTCAACGGCGAGGTCCTCGCCCGCGCGTGATCGTGCGGGCACGGCCGGATAGCCTGGGCCTGTGCGCATCGCGAGATTCACCACCGGAGACGACCCCCGCTACGCCCTCGTCCAGCAGGAGGGGGACCGCACGTACCTCGCGGTCCTCACGGGCGACCCGCTCTACATGCCCGTCACGCCGACGGGCGAGCGTGTCGAGCTGGGCGACGGCGTCCGGCTCCTCGCGCCGGTGATCCCGCGCTCCAAGGTGGTCGCCGTGGGCCGCAACTACGCGGACCACGCGAAGGAGATGGGCAACGACGTCCCGACGAGCCCGCTGCTGTTCCTCAAGCCGAACACGTCGGTCGTCGGCCCGGACGACCCGATCGTCCTGCCCGACTTCTCGCAGGAGGTCTCGTACGAGGCCGAGCTCGCAGTCGTCATCGGTCGCCTCGCGAAGGACGTGTCGCCTGAGGCCGCGCCGGCGTACGTGCTCGGGTACACGGTCGCGAACGACGTCACGGCGCGCGACGCGCAGCGCACCGACGGCCAGTGGGCGCGCGCCAAGGGCTTCGACTCCGCGTGCCCCCTCGGGCCGTGGATCGACACCGACCTCGACCCCGAGGACGTCGGCGTCCGCAGTCGCGTCAACGGCGAGGTCAAGCAGGACGGCCGCACGAGCGACATGATCTTCGACATCCCGTTCCTCGTGTCGTACGTCTCCGAGGCGATGACCCTGCTGCCCGGCGACGTCATCCTCACCGGCACGCCCGCCGGCGTCGGGCTGATCGACGTCGGCGACCGCGTCGAGTGCGAGGTCGAGGGGCTGGGCGTCCTGAGCAACCCGGTCGTCCGGCGCGGCTGACCGTGGGACGCGGTCCGGGCCGCGCCGTCGCGCGGTGGGCGGGCTGGGGTGCCGTCGTCCCGTGCGCGGTCGTCCTCGTGCTCGCGGTCCTCGCGATCGCCTCGGGGAACGTGCCCCCGGGGGAGGTGCTGGCGTACGCCGTCGTCCTGGCGATCATCCTGGTCCCGGGGTGCGCGCTCGCGGGCGCCGCCCTCGGGGCGGCGGTCGTGGCGACGCGGTCGTGGCGGGCCGGACGCGCGGGAGGCGCGGCGGGGACGGTCCCGGACTGAGACGAGGACGGGCCCGACGCCGGACGCCCGGGCGGCGGACGGCGTCGGGCAACTAGGCTGGGAGCCGTGATCCCCGCACCTGGTTCCTCGCCCGTCCGCGTCCGCTTCTGCCCGTCCCCGACCGGGACGCCGCACGTCGGGCTCATCCGTACCGCGCTGTTCAACTGGGCCTACGCGCGGCACACCGGCGGCACGTTCGTGTTCCGCATCGAGGACACCGACGCCGCGCGCGACAGCGAGGAGAGCTACCAGCAGCTCCTCGACGCGCTGCGCTGGCTCGGGCTCGACTGGGACGAGGGCGTCGAGGTCGGCGGCCCGCACGAGCCCTACCGGCAGTCGCAGCGCGCGGACATCTACCAGGACGTCATCGCGCGGCTCGTCGAGGGCGGGTACGTCTACGAGTCGTTCTCGACCCCGGAGGAGTCCGACGCGCGCAACGCCGCCGCGGGGCTCAAGACGAAGGGCTACGACAACTTCGACCGCACCCTCACGGACGAGCAGAAGGCCGCCTTCCGCGCCGAGGGCCGTGAGCCGGTGCTGCGCCTGCGGATGCCGGACGAGGACATCACCTTCACCGACGTGGTGCGCGGCGAGATCACGTTCAAGGCGGGCTCGGTCCCGGACTACGCGCTCGTGCGCGCGAACGGGCAGCCGCTCTACACGCTCGTGAACCCGGTCGACGACGCGCTCATGGGCATCACGCACGTGCTGCGCGGCGAGGACCTGCTGTCCTCGACGCCGCGCCAGATCGCGCTGTACCGGGCGCTGCTGGAGATCGGCGTCGCGCACGTCATGCCGGAGTTCGGCCACCTCCCGTACGTCATGGGCGAGGGCAACAAGAAGCTCTCCAAGCGCGACCCCGAGTCGAACCTGTTCCTGCACCGTGAGCGCGGGTTCACGCCCGAGGGCCTGCTCAACTACCTCGCGCTGCTCGGCTGGTCGATCTCGCCGGACCACGACATCTTCACGGTCACCGAGATGGTCGAGGCCTTCGACGTGCACGACGTGCTGCCGAACCCGGCGCGCTTCGACCTCAAGAAGGCCGAGGCGATCAACGCGACGCACGTGCGGATGCTCGCGCCGGAGGACTTCCGCGACCGCCTCGTCCCGTACCTGCACGCGGGCGGGCTCGTGCCGGCGGACTCGTTCGCCGACCTGTCGCCCCGCAACCAGGAGATCCTCACGGCGGCCGCGCCGCTCGTCCAGGAGCGCATGGTGCTGCTGGGCGAGTCGATCGGGATGCTGGGCTTCCTCTTCACGGCCGACGACGCGCTCACGGTCGAGGACGACGCGCGCGGCGCCCTGCGCGACGACGCGAAGGACATCCTCGCCGCGGCGATCGCCGCGCTCGACGTGCTGCAGGACGACGAGTTCGTCACCGCCGCCATCGAGGAGCGCCTGCGCGACGCGATCGTCGAGGGCATGGGCGTCAAGCCGCGGTTCGCGTTCACGCCGCTGCGCGTCGCGCTCACGGGCCGCCGCGTCTCGCCGCCGCTGTTCGAGTCGATGGAGCTGCTCGGCAAGGGCTCGACGCTGGAGCGCCTCGTGCGCCTGCGGGACGCGCTGTGACCGACGCCGTGGCCTCGGCGGCCGCGCCGCTCGAGGGCGTCCTGTTCGACGTCGACGACACGCTCGTCGACACCCGCGCCGCCTTCGCCGAGGCCATCGCCGCCGCGTCGCGGGTGTGGTTGCCGCACCTGCCCGAGGAGCGCTACGACGACGTCCTCGCGCTGTGGCGCGCCGACCCCAACGGGCACTACCGCGCGTACACGCGTGGTGAGGTCGACTTCGACGCCCAGCGCATGGCGCGCGCCAACGAGCTCCAGGCGGCGTTCGGCGGCGAGCTGCTCGACGACGCGGCGTACGTCGACTGGAAGGACCTCTTCTGGGGCACGTTCGAGGCGTCGTGGACGGCGTTCGCCGACTCCCGCGGGGTGGTCGACGCGCTCGCGGGGGCCGGGGTGCGCGTCGGCTCGCTGACGAACGCGCGCGTCGAGCTCCAGACCCGCAAGCTCGCGGCCGCGGGCCTGGCCGACGTGCCGCTGCTCGTCGGGGTGGACACGCTCGGCTTCGGCAAGCCCGACCCGCGCGTGTTCGCCGAGGCGTGCCGTCGTCTCGGCACCGACCCGGCCCGCACGGCGTACGTCGGCGACGAGCTCGACGTCGACGCGCGCGGCGCGCTCGCGGCGGGCCTCGTCGGGGTGTGGCTCGACCGTCCCGGCACCCGCCGCGGCGGCCCGCACCCGGAGGACCCGACGTCCGCCCGCGCGTCGGGCGTGCACGTCGTCCACGGCCTCGACGACCTCCCCGCGGCGCTCGGCGTCGCGGCCACGGAGGCCTCGGCGCCGAGGTAGAGCCACAGTCGTACGAGCCGCGGCCGAGGTCGCGCGAGGCAGCGCCGCAGCCCCGCGAGGCAGAGCCCTGGTCCCGTGAGGTAGAGGCCCGGTCATGACCGGACCTCTACCTCGCGAGACCGGGCCTCTCCCTCGCGATACCGGGCCTCTGCCTCGCGATACCGGGCCTCTGCCTCGCGAGACCGGGCCTCTCCCTCGGGGGGCGGTCAGGCGAGGAGCAGGACGCCCACGAGGGCCGTCGCGGTGACGAGCACCGCGGACAGGGCGCCGAGCACGAGCGACCGCCGTCCGGTGCGCACGAGGGTCGGCACGTCCACGCCGAGCCCGAGGGCGAACATCGCCGCGACGAACGCGAGCGTCGAGGCCGTGACGAGGACGGCGAGCACCGGCGCGGGCACCACCCCGAGGCTGCGGAGCGCGACCGCCGCCACGAACCCGACGACGAACCACGGCACCGGGGCGACGCGTCGCCTCCCGGCCCCCGCACCGGCCTCCGAACCGGCGCCCGCGCCGCGGGACTCGCCGTCGTCCGCCGCGGACGACGACGCGGCGTCCGACGCCCCGAGCGCGCCCGTGGCCGCGAGCGCCGACGCCGCGCGTCGGGCCCCCCGAGCCACTACGACCCCGGCGACGGCGACCAGCGGCGCGAGCAGGGCCACGCGCGCGAGCTTCGCGACCGTCGCGGTGGCGAGCGCCGGCGCGGAGATCGTCCCGGCCGCGGTGACGACCTGCGCGACCTCCTGGACGCTCGCCCCGATCCAGAGCCCGGCCCGGTCGTCGGTGAGCCCGAGAAGCCCCGCGAGCCACGGGAGCACGACGATCGCGAGCGTGCCGTAGACGGTGACGAGCGCGAGCGCGGTGGCGACGCCGTCGTCGTCCTCGCGCACCTCGTCGGGGGTGCGCCCCGGCCGGTCCACGACGCCCTGCATCGCGGAGATCGCGGCCGCCCCGCACACGGAGAAGCCGGTCGCGACGAGCAGCGTCGTCACGCGCGGCACGCGCAGCACGCGGCCGAGCGCGAGCGTGCCCGCGAAGGTGACGGCGAGCGTCGTCGTGACGACGACGAGCCCGCGCCAGCCGAGCCCCAGCACCTCGGGGAGCGAGAGCTGGAAGCCGAGCAGCACGACGCCCACCCGCAGCACGACGCGCGACGTCCACGCGACGCCGGGACGCGTGGCGGCGACCGTCGCCGCGCCCCGACGCGTCGTCGCGAGCCGGCCGAGCACCGGGGCGACGAGCGCGCCCAGGACGAGCGCCACGACGAGCGGGGAGACCGTCGGGACCAGGCGCGCGCCCGCGAGCACGAGGAGCGTCGCCGCGCCGACGAGCACGAGGCCGGGGACGAGGGCGCGCGGTCCGCGCGGCGCACCGGGGCGCCGGTCGGGTGCGGGCGCCGGGGGAGCGGCCGTGGCCGCCGGGACGCCTCGGGTCGCGAGGGCCTCCGTGCGGGTCGAGGGAGGTGCAGGCTGGGTCATGCTTCCAGCGTGCTGCGGCCGGTGCGGCGGCAGAAGAGCGACTTCCCTCGCGAGGCATAGAGTGGACCTATGGCCCCGACCGCCCGTGACCGGACGTCCCTCTCCGCGCTCGAGCTGCTCGTCGCGACCGACTCGCACGGGTCGATCAGCGCCGCCGCCCGCGCGCTCGGCGTCGCGCAGCCCACCGCTTCGGCAGGCCTGCGCGTGCTCGAGCGCCGCCTCGGCCTCGACCTCCTCGAACGCACGACGCGCGGGTCCCGGCTCACGGAGACCGGCCGCGCGACGGCGGCGTGGGCCCGCGAGGTGATCGAGGCCTCCGACCGCTTCGAGACCTCCGTCGCGGCGCTGCGCGACGCCCCGGCGGCCCGGGTGCGCGTCGCGGCGAGCCTCACCGTCGCGGAGTACCTCGCGCCGCGCTGGCTCTCCCGGCTCGCGCTCGAGGGGGCGCCGGGCAGCGCGTCTCCCGACGTCGAGCTCGTCGTCCGCAACTCGCGCGAGGTGACGGACCTCGTCCTCGACGGCGGGGTGGAGCTCGGGTTCGTCGAGAGCGCGACGCTGCGGCGCGGGCTGCGCAGCCGCACCGTCGCGCACGACCGGCTCGTCGTCGTCGTCGGCCCGGCGCACCCCTGGGCACGCCGCAGCGCCGTTCGCGTCGACGAGCTGCTGTCCGGGGGGCTCGTCGTGCGCGAGCGCGGCTCCGGGACGCGCGAGACGCTCGAACGCGGCCTCGCGGCGCTCGGGGAGCGCCTGCCGGACCACCTGCCCTACCTCGGCTCCACGGCCGCGCTGAAGACGGCTGTGCAGCACGGCGGGGCGGTCGCCGTGCTGTCGAGCCTCGCCGTCGCCGACGATGTCGCACGGGGTGCCCTCGTGCGCGTCGCGGTGCCGGGGCTCGAGCTGGACCGTCGGCTGCGGATGGTCTGGAAGGACGGCACGGCGCTCTCCTCGGCCGCGCGCCGGATCGCGGCGGCCGCGGCCGCGTCGTCGGGCTGACGAGCAGGTTCAGCCGGGTGCGCCCCCGCGCACGGTCGCGTCCCAGCGCCAGCGCGTGCGCCGCGGCCGGCCCGGGAGCTCGCCCCGGCCGGTCGCCCAGAGGAGCACCGCGTCGGGCTCCTCGTCCGAGCCCGTCTCGACGTCGGGGAACAGACGGGTCAGCGCCCGGTCCGCCAGCCCCGGGGGGAACGGGGTCGGTGCGTCCGTGAGCCCGAGGAGCACGTCGTGGCCGTGCACGAGGACCTCGACGACCCCCATCGCCGCGAAGCCGTCGGCGTCCGAGACCCCGTACGGGTGGAAGGCGCGCGCGTCCGGGGGGCGCGTCTCGGCGAGCGTCGCGAGCAGCTCCCCGCCGCCGACGAGCGCCTCGACGAGCCCCTCCGTCCCGGACGCCCGGTCGACGTGCGCGATCTCGCCCTCGCCCCGGGGCCCGACGAGCGGCACGTACGCGAGCGTGGGGAGCGCCGCGAGCTGGAGCGCGTAGGCGAGGAGGTCGTCGACCACGTGCTCCGTCGTCGTCCAGCACGACCAGCGGACCGGGCCGGCCTGCGCGTCGAACGCCGACACGGGCTGGTCGACGAGGCGGTCGGCGAGCCACCGGACGGCGACCCGGACGTCCTCGCCCGTGACGACGTCGGCTGTGCGCGGCGCATCGACGGGTCGAGGCGTCGGCGGGCCAGGGTCGAGGAGGTCTCCGGGGGGCATGCCCTGACGGTGCCAGACGGCGCCCGTGCGCGTCGACCGTGCCACGCGCGCGTCGCCGCACGGCTCGGGTGTCGGAGGTGCATTTGGTCCGCGTCGGCATGTCCGGTAATGTTCTCGGCCGGTGGGACCTCCACGGGAGGGAGCCAGGGGACGGGTCTCGGACTCGTCTCAGCGGCTTCCTGACGCGGATCGGTTACCCCCTTGGGGTATGGTGTAATTGGCAGCACGAGTGATTCTGGTTCACTTAGTCTAGGTTCGAGTCCTGGTACCCCAGCGAAGAGCTCCAGCTCTGGATCGAGCGGTCAAGACCGCGAGAATCATGAGGTAGAGTTCTCACCGGAGAAACGGACCGGAAACGGTACGAAGCTCCACAGGCCCCCATCGTCTAGCGGCCTAGGACGTCGCCCTCTCACGGCGGTAACACGGGTTCAAATCCCGTTGGGGGTACAGAAGAAGGCCCGGTCACCATCACGGTGACCGGGCCTTCGTCGTTTCTTCGGTAGTTCGCTGATCTCCGGGTGATCGCGGGTGCGCAGCGACCGACGCGCCCGGTGTGACGTACGTCGCGGGGCGACCGCCGCCGGGGGAGTCGCGGGGCGACCGGCACCGGGGGAGCCGCCGGCCCCGTCCGCTCCGGCTCCCGTGCCGGCGGGGTCAGGGTGCGCCGTCGCGGCTGGGGCCGGGCTCGTACGGCTTCGGGATGGGGGTCGACGACGGGCGCGCCGGCGTGACGGGGACGTACGTCGCGCGGTGCTCGCCGGACACCGTCCAGCCCTGCTCGTCCTCGCCGGGGCCTGCCGGTCGGCCGTCGGGACGCGGGGTGTCCCGTCCCGCATGGGCGTCGCCCGTGACGGGGATCGGCTGCGTGGGCCCGCTCGACACGCCGGCGGACCGGCCGGGCACGACGACGACCCGCGGGTCCGTCGGGAGCGGCGCCGGGGCCGGTGGGGTCGTGGCGGCCGGGCTGTGCCCGACCCACGCGGGCGCGGGCTCGACCGGTGAGGGCTCGGCGGGCTGCGGCGGGCGCGGCGCGGGCGGCGGCACGGTCGCCGGCAGCGGGCCACCCGTCGTCGCGGCGGCCCCGCCCGGGCCGACCGGCGCTGCGCCCGGGCGGGCGCCCGGGATGAACAGCGTGTCGCACAGCAGGCGGTAGGTCCGGTCGGGGCGCGCGACCCAGTCGATCTGGCGCAGCGCCTGGTCCTGCCCGGCGGACTCGAGCAGGAACTGCCCGTAGCCCAGCACGCGCCCGACGAGCGAGCGCCCGTAGTTCATGTCCGTCACCTTGGTGAGCGGCATCATCGCCACCTTGTGCGTGATGAGGCCGTAGAGCAGGAGCAGGCGCTTGTCCGTGGCGACGAACCACTCGTTGCGCCACTCGAAGACCTTCCACACCAGGCGGGCGGCGAGGATCAGCCACAGCCACCACAGCACGAGCACGCCGTCACCCACCGCGGGGCCGGCCTGCACGACGAGCCAGGAGATCACGACCGCGCCCGCGACCGTCGTCGCGGCGGGCTCGAGGAGCATCCCCCAGTGGTGGCGCGTCGCGATGACGACCCGCTCGCCGTTGAGCACGTAGCGGTCCAGGATCCTGCTGCGAGGTCCGCCGCGGGCCACGGTCAGTCCAGGAGCGAGCTGAAGAACTGGCCGATCGAGCGGAACGCCCCGACGATCACGTCCCACACGCCCTCGACGATGTCGGCCGCGCGGTCCGGGCTCGTGACGATCGCGTACACGGCGAAGATCACGAGGACCCAGATCAGGGCTGCCTTCAGCTTCGGGTGCATCGGAACTCCTCGTGTCTCGGGATCGGACGGTCAGCGGTCGCCCCCGCGACCACTGCGCTGTCCGGGCGTCGGGGCACGCACAGCATGGCAGCAGCCGGGGACATTTTGACAGGGCGCGTCCCGTTTGCGGCCCGCGGCACGCCGACGCCGGCCCGGTACGGGCCGGCGTCGGCCCGGCTCACTCGCCGGCGCGGCGGAGGACCTCGGTGAGGCGGTTCGCCGCGGCCACGACGGAGCCGGAGTGCAGCCGCCCGGGCTGGCGGCTCAGGCGCTCGACCGGGCCCGAGATGGAGACGGCGGCCACGACCCGGCCGGACGGGCCGCGCACGGGCGCCGACACCGACGCGACACCGAGCTCGCGCTCGGAGACGGACTGGGCCCACCCGCGGCGTCGGACGCCGGAGAGGATCGTGGCGGTGAAGACGGCCTCGCGCAGCCCGCGGTGCAGCCGGTCCGGCTCCTCCCACGCGAGGAGGACCTGGGCGGCGGAGCCGGCGTTCATCGTGAGCGTCGCGCCGACGGGGATCGAGTCGCGCAGACCGACCGGGCGCTCGGCGGCCGCGACGCAGATGCGGTGGTCGCCCTGGCGGCGGTAGAGCTGGGCGCTCTCGCCCGTGTGGTCGCGCAGCGCCGTCAGCACAGGGTTCGCTGCGGCGAGCAGGCGGTCCTCGCCGGCCGCGGTCGCGAGCTCGTTGAGCCGGGGGCCGAGGACGAACCGGCCCTGCATGTCGCGCGCGACCATGCGGTGGTGCTCGAGGGCGACGGCGAGGCGGTGCGCCGTCGGGCGGGCCAGGCCCGTGGCCGTGACGAGCTGGGCGAGGGTGGCAGGTCCGGACTCCAGGGCGCCCAGGACGGAGGCCGCCTTGTCCAGCACTCCGACTCCGCTAGTATTGTCCATAGGTCGATATTGACGTCTCACGCACTGAGATGCAAGTCCGGCACGGATGTTCCACCCGCTGGACGTCTTCCCCGGCAGGATGCCGGACGGCGGACCATCGACCCAGGCGGCTCTCCGTACCCCCCAGGAGGACCGTGACAGACGACGAGGAGATGAGCTACATGGCCGGCACGCTGGCGGAGAAGGTCTGGGACGCGCACCTGGTGCGACGAGGCACCGACGGGTCGCCCGACCTCCTCTACATCGACCTCCACCTCGTGCACGAGGTCACCAGCCCCCAGGCGTTCGAGGGGCTGCGCCTCGCGGGCCGCCCGGTCCGCCGCCCCGACCTCACCATCGCGACCGAGGACCACAACACCCCGACGCTCGACATCGACCTGCCGATCGCGGACCTCACGAGCCGCACGCAGATCGACACGCTGCGCAACAACGCGCGCGAGTTCGGCGTCCGCATCCACTCGCTCGGCGACGCCGACCAGGGCATCGTGCACCAGGTCGGGCCGCAGCTCGGGCTCACCATGCCCGGCCTGACGGTCGTGTGCGGCGACTCGCACACCTCGACGCACGGCGCGTTCGGCGCGCTGGCGTTCGGCATCGGCACGTCCGAGGTCGAGCACGTGCTCGCCACGCAGACGCTCCCGCTCGCCCCGTTCAAGACCATGGCGATCAACGTCGACGGCGAGCTGCCGCCCGGCGCCACGAGCAAGGACATCATCCTCGCGATCATCGCCAAGATCGGGACCGGCGGCGGCCAGGGCTACGTCCTGGAGTACCGCGGCGAGGCCATCCGCAAGCTCTCCATGGAGGCGCGGATGACGATCTGCAACATGTCGATCGAGGCGGGCGCGCGCGCCGGCATGATCGCCCCGGACGACACGACGTTCGAGTACCTCAAGGGCCGCCCGCACGCGCCCGAGGGCGCCGACTGGGACGCGGCCGTCGAGTACTGGCGCACGCTGCGCTCCGACGACGACGCCGTGTTCGACACCGAGGTCACGCTCCGCGCGTCCGACCTCGAGCCCTTCGTCACGTGGGGCACCAACCCCGGCCAGGGCCTGCCCATCTCCGCGACCGTGCCCGTCCCCGAGCAGATCGCGGACGAGAACGAGCGCGTCGCCGCCGAGCGCGCGATCGAGTACATGGGCCTCACGCCGGGCCAGCCGCTGCGCGAGATCCCCGTCGACACCGTGTTCATCGGGTCGTGCACCAACGGCCGCATCGAGGACCTGCGCTCGGTCGCGAAGGTCGTGCAGGGCAAGAAGAAGGCCGACGGCGTCCGCGTCCTCGTCGTCCCGGCGTCCGCACGCGTGCGCCTCCAGGCCGAGGCCGAGGGCCTCGACCAGATCTTCCTCGACTTCGGCGCGGAGTGGCGCAACGCCGGCTGCTCGATGTGCCTCGGCATGAACCCCGACCAGCTCCAGCCGGGCGAGCGCGCCGCCTCGACGTCGAACCGCAACTTCGAGGGGCGCCAGGGCAAGGGCGGCCGCACCCACCTCGTGTCGCCGCTCGTCGCCGCGGCCACCGCGCTGCGGGGCACGCTGTCGTCGCTCAGCGACCTCGACCTGCCCGAGGGCACCGACATCACGTCCTTCGACGGCACGCCGCTCGCGCCGCTCGACCCGCGCGTCCTCGTGCAGGTCTGAGCCCGCCGCACCGCGCCGCCCACCCGTCGCCCCGAAGACCCGAAGAGGTTCCCGCCATGGAGAAGTTCACGACCCACACCGGCGTCGGCGTCCCGCTGCGCCGCAGCAACGTCGACACCGACCAGATCATCCCCGCCGTCTACCTCAAGCGCGTGACGCGCACCGGGTTCGAGGACGCGCTGTTCGCCGCGTGGCGCGGCGACCCCACGTTCGTCCTCAACCAGGACGCCTACCGCGCGGGCTCCGTGCTCGTCGCCGGCCCCGACTTCGGCACGGGCTCGTCGCGCGAGCACGCCGTCTGGGCGCTCAAGGACTACGGCTTCCGCGTCGTCCTCGCGTCCCGCTTCGCCGACATCTTCCGCGGCAACTCCGGCAAGCAGGGCCTCGTCGCGGGCATCGTCGCGCAGGAGGACGTCGAGCTCCTGTGGAAGATCCTCGAGACCAACCCGGGCACCGAGGTGACCGTCGACCTGGTCGCCCGCACCGCGTCGGCGCTCGACGTCACCGTGCCGTTCCAGATCGACGACTACACGCGCTGGCGCCTCATGGAGGGTCTCGACGACATCGGCCTCACGCTCCAGCACGCGGACGAGATCTCCGCGTTCGAGGCGACGCGCGCGTCGTGGCGGCCGAAGACGCTGCCGGCGAAGACGCTGCCCAAGGTCGAGATCGAGGCGGCGCGGCCGGTCTGATTCTTCGGGTCTGTGGTCGTGGTCGGGGGGCGGGGCCTGCGGAGGTGACGACGGGTCTACCATCCGCAGGGCTCGTCCCTCGCCCTGCTCCCGCCAGGCCCGCCACGACCCGTCGTCACCTCCGCAGACCCCACCCGCTGTCGACCCACCGACACCAGGGCACCCCGTGGCGGCTTCAGCGCGCCCCTCGCCGCGCGGATGGCGTCAAGGACGCGGGGGCCCGGCGCTGATCGCGGCGAGCAACGAGTTCGGGGTCGCGGTCTCGGGGTTCCACCGGGACTCGACCCACCAGGTCGCTCCGGCGTCGGCGAGGCCCGCGAGCTGGTCGGCCGCCGCGGAGCGGTCCGCCGGGAGCTCGCCCTGGACGACGACGTCGAACGGCCGGGCCGCGTCGAGGCCCAGCTCGGCGCGGCGTGCGGTGAGCCACGCGACGAGGGCGGAGACGTCGTCGGGCGTGGGCACGTCGAAGCCGCGGTCGCCGCGGAGCTGGAGCACGATCCCGTCGGCGCGCAGGGTGCGGTCGAGCGAGCGCACCGGCGGGCGCTCGGCGTCCCACACGCCGACCGGCCACACCGGCACGTGGTGGCCGACGACGGGGCGCTCTACCGGCTGCGGCAGGAACTGCATCTCCCCGGTCCGCATGTGCGTGCCCTCGAACGTGAACCGCTCGCCGGTCCATGCGCGGTCGAGGTAGGCGAGCGCGTCGTCGAGCAGCTCGGCCCGCTCACGCAGCGACTGCGGCTGACCCGGCACCGCGGAGAACCCGCCGTCGTCGAGCACGCCGACGCCGACCGGCAGCACGAGGCGGCCGCCCGACAGGTGGTCGACCGTCAGCGCCTGGCGCACCACCTCCCACGGCTTGCGGCGGGGTAGCGCGAAGACCATCGCGCCCAGCGTGATCCGCTCGGTCCGGACCGCCGCCGCCGCGAGCACCGCCCACGGGTCGAACGTGTCGACCGGCATGGACAGCAGGCTCAGACCGTCCCACGAGAAGAACCCGTCCCAGCCGGCGTCCTCCGCACCGACCGCCATCTCCAGCACCTGGGCGGCAGAGCCGAAGCTCCCGACCACCCCGACCTTGATCCCTGTCCCCGTCGTCGCTGCGCTCATCCATCGGACGCTACGCGCCCCCACCCACACCCCTGAATGCAGGAAACAGTCGCGTCCGAGGTGTCGGGACGCGACTGTTTCCTGCACTCAGCGTCGTGCGCTCGCGGTCAGGGGAGCGGCACGACGTCGACGCGCACGATGCGGCGCCGCGCGACGTCGGTCACCGTGAGGCGGTGGCCGTCCGCGTCGACGTGGTCGCCCACGACGGCGAGGCGTCCGAGCTGCGCCAGGACGAAGCCGGCGACGGTCTCGTACGGGCCGTCGGGCAGCTCGACGCCCGTGCGGCGGGCGAACTCCTCGATCGTCTGGCCGGCGTCGACGCTCGTCGTCGCGCCGTGCTCGCGCGCGGGCGACGGCTCGTCGGCGTCGTACTCGTCGCGGATGTCACCCACGAGCTCCTCGACGAGGTCCTCGAGCGTGACGATCCCGTCGGTGCCGCCGTACTCGTCGACGACGACGGCGATGTGCACGCCCTCGCGCCGCATCTGCGACATGGCGGGCAGCACGGTGTTCGTCGCGGGCAGCGCGAGGATGGGCCGCACGACGTCGCGCACGGTGAGGGCGCGCCCCGTCGTCGGGTCCGTCGGCGGGTGGTCGGGGCAGTCCCGGCCGAGGAGGTCGCGCACGTGGAGGAAGCCGACGACGTCGTCGAAGTCGTCGCCCGTCACCGGGTAGCGCGAGTACGGGCCCGCCGCGACCGTCTCGGCGGCGTCCGCGAGGGGGGTGTCGGCCGCGAGGAAGGCGACCTCTCCGCGCGGCGTCATCGCCTCGGCGAGCGAGCGGTCGCCCGCCGCGAACACGTCGTCGAGGATGCGGCGCTCGTCCTCGGGCAGCGACTCGTGCGCGAGCACGATCTCGCGCAGCTCCTCCTCGCTCATCTCCTCGCTGCGCGCCGAGGGGTCGCCGCCGAGCAGCCGCACGACGCCGTCGGTCGAGCGCGACAGCAGCCAGATGACGGGCCGCATGAGGGTCGCGAACCGGTCCAGGGGTGGGGCGACGACGAGCGCGACGCCCGCCGAGCGCTGGAGCGCGATGCGCTTGGGCACGAGCTCGCCGAGCACCAGGGAGAGGTAGGCGATGACGAGCGTGAGCCCCACGAGCGCGACGGTGTCCGCGAGCCCGCTCGACAGCCCCAGGTCCTCGAGCGCGGGCGCGAGGTCCGGCGCGAGCGTCGACGCGCCGTACGCGGCCGAGAAGAAGCCCGCCACGGTGACGCCGATCTGCACCGCCGCGAGGAAGCGGTTGGGGTCGCGCGCGACCGCCGCGACCCGGGCGCCGCGCGCCGACTGCTTCTCGATACGGGCGACCTGGCTCTCGCGCAGCGAGACGAGCGCGATCTCGGTCCCGGCGAAGACGCCGCCGACGAGGATGAAGAGCAGGACGAGGCCGATGTTGGTCCAGGTGCCGGAGTCCATGCCTCATCCAACCAGGCCGCTCGGCCCGGCGTGGGCTCAGCCGGCGGTCGGTGCCGGGCCGTCCGGCGTCGTCGGCTCGGTCGCGGCGGGCTCGCCGTGCTTGCGGCGCGGGATCAGGTGCGCCACGAGGACCACGATGCCGCCGACCACGATCCCGACGACGGCGGAGCACGCCGTGTTGACGAGCCAGCCGAGGAACCCGCCCACGCCCGCGACCCCGGTCACCGCGTGCTCGAGGTGGTGCACGACGTCGTACGGGCCGTGCCAGCCGAGGTCGTACGTGCCCTGGAGCAGGATGTGCCCGCCCACCCAGAGCATCGCGACGATCCCGACGATCGAGATGACGGACATGACCTTCGGCATCGCGCCCACGAGCCCGCGCCCGAACGACTGGACCCACGGCGTGTCACGCTTCGCGAGGTGCAGGCCGATGTCGTCCATCTTCACGATGAGCGCCACGACGCCGTACACGAGGACCGTGATGAGGATCGCGACGATCACGAGGATGATCAGACGCGACCAGAAGTTCTCCGACGCGACCTCGTTGAGCGCGATGACCATGATCTCCGCGCTGAGGATGAAGTCGGTGCGGACCGCGCTCGACACCACCGAGTCCTCGTCGACCGCCTTCTTCTCCGTCTTCGTCTCGACCTCGGCGTGGTGGCGCCCCGAGACGAGCTCCCACAGCTTCTCCGCGCCCTCGAACGCGAGGTACGTGCCGCCCAGCATGAGCAGCGGCGTGAGCAGGAAGGGCAGGAACTGGCTCAGCAGCAGGATCGCCGGGAGGATGAAGAGCAGCTTGTTGCGCAGCGACCCCGTCGCGATGCGCTTGATGACCGGCAGCTCGCGCTTGGCCGCCAGGCCCTCGACGTAGCGGGGCGTGACGGCGGTGTCGTCGATGACGACGCCCGTCGCCTTCGCGCTCGCACGCCCGGCGGCGGCGCCGACGTCGTCGATCGAGGCGGCCGCGAGCTTGGCGAACGCCGCGATGTCGTCCAGGAGGGCAGCGAGTCCGAAAGCCATGGGTGGGTGCTCCGTGCGCCGGCCCGTGTCGCCGCGCACGGGCCGCTGGTCGAGTGGACGCGGCCGCAGCATCGTAGCGACCCCGCCCCCACCACGCGTCGCTGGACCGCACCCGCCGGCGCTGGGGCGCCGAGCACGGGACCGGCGACCGGATCGAGGCGATTCCGGTCGCCCACCCCGTGCTCGGCGCCCCGGCGGTGTGGCGGACGTCGCGCACGCGGGCGCGCCACGGCCGATGCTGCGCCAGTAGGCTTGAGGCCATGGCATCCCACTACGACGTCGTCGTCCTCGGTGCAGGTCCCGGTGGTTACGTGGCCGCGATCCGTGCAGCCCAGCTGGGTCTGTCGGTCGCGGTCGTGGAGGAGAAGTACTGGGGTGGGGTGTGCCTCAACGTGGGCTGCATCCCGTCCAAGGCGCTCCTGCGCAACGCCGAGCTCGCGCACATCTTCCAGCACGACGCGAAGACCTTCGGCATCTCCGGAGAGGTCAGCTTCGACTTCGGCGCGGCGTTCGACCGCTCGCGCACCGTCGCGGAGGGGCGCGTCAAGGGCGTGCACTTCCTCATGAAGAAGAACAAGATCACCGAGTACGACGGCCGCGGCACGTTCCGCGACGCGCACACGCTCGACGTGAAGCTCGCCGACGGCTCGACCGACCAGGTGACGTTCGACAACGTCATCATCGCGACCGGCTCGAAGGTGCGCCTGCTCCCGGGCGTCGAGCTGTCCGAGAACGTCGTCACGTACGAGAAGCAGATCCTCACCCGCGACCTGCCGCGCTCCATCGCCATCGTCGGCGCGGGCGCGATCGGCATGGAGTTCGCCTACGTCCTCAAGAACTACGGCGTGGACGTGACGATCATCGAGTTCCTCGACCGCGCGCTGCCCAACGAGGACGCCGACGTGTCGAAGGAGATCGCCAAGCAGTACAAGAAGCTCGGCGTCAACCTGCTCACCTCGACCGCCGTCCAGACGGTCAAGGACAACGGCGCCGACGGCGTCACCGTCAGCTACAAGGGCGTCAAGGACGACAAGCCGGGCGAGCTCGTCGTCGACAAGGTCCTCATGGCCGTCGGCTTCGCACCGAACGTCGAGGGCTTCGGCCTCGAGAACACCGGCGTCCAGCTCACCGAGCGCGGCGCCATCGCGATCGACGACGTCATGCGCACCAACGTCGAGCACATCTACGCCATCGGCGACGTCACCGCGAAGCTCATGCTCGCGCACGTCGCGGAGGCGCAGGGCGTCGTCGCGGCCGAGACCATCGGCGGCGCCGAGACGCTCACGCTCGGCGACTACCGCATGATGCCGCGCGCGACGTTCTGCCAGCCGCAGGTCGCGAGCTTCGGCCTCACCGAGCAGCAGGCGCGCGACGAGGGCTACCAGGTCAAGGTCGCGTCGTTCCCGTTCATGGCGAACGGCAAGGCGCACGGCCTCGGGGACCCGGTCGGCTTCGTCAAGCTCATCTCCGACGAGACCTACGGCGAGCTCCTCGGCGGCCACCTCATCGGCCCCGACGTCTCCGAGATGCTGCCCGAGCTCACGCTCGCGCAGAAGTGGGACCTCACGGTCAACGAGGTGGCGCGCAACGTGCACACCCACCCGACGCTGTCCGAGGCCGTCCAGGAGTCGATCCACGGCCTCGCGGGGCACATGATCAACTTCTGACCGGGCGGTCGCCCGGTCGGGCGGCCACTGGTGCCGAGGCCCGGACCTGCGCTCCGCAGGTCCGGGCCTTCGTGCGTCCCGCCGCGGGCCGACGACGTACCGGCGGCCGAGCGTCCCGGTGCCCCGGGGGGCGTGCCCACCGGGACGTGCCGCCGCGGGCGCTCGGCCCCGCTGCGAGGGCCGTCAGCACGGCGCACAGTTGTCCCATGAGCGAGCAGAGGTTCGGCACGGGCGACGACGTGACCTGGTCGAGCCACGGGCACACCGTGCACGGCGAGGTGGTCGAGAAGATCACGGAGGACACGGAGGCAGCAGGCCGGACCGTCCGCGCGTCGGACGACGACCCGCAGTACCGCGTCCGGAGCGACGCGAGCGGCAAGGACGCCGTGCACAAGCCGTCCGCGCTGCGCGACGACTCCTGAGCGGCCGTCCGCCGTCCGCCGTCGCGGTTCTCCGCAGCCCGGGCGCCGGGCGTCCCGCAGGCGGCGCGCTGCGAGCGCGCGCGGACGCCCTCATGCTGGACGTTCCGCCGAACGACGACAGGGGAGTTGCCACATGTCCGACCAGACCACGCCGCAGGACCCCACGACGCAGGAGCCGCAGCCGGAGCAGCCCGCGGACCAGCTCCAGCCGCCGGGACGCACGGGCGACATGTCGCAGGAGCCGGACCACGGGGAGACCACCTACCGGGGGTCGGGCCGGCTCGACGGGAAGCGGGCGCTGATCACCGGCGGCGACTCGGGGATCGGCCGGGCGGTCGCGATCGCGTTCGCGCGCGAGGGCGCGGACGTCGCGATCTCGTACCTCCCGGAAGAGGAGGAGGACGCCCGCACGACGGCCCGGTGGGTCGAGGACGCGGGCCGCACGGCCGTGCTGCTGCCCGGCGACATCCGCGACGAGGAGTTCTGCCGGCAGCTCGTCGCGGACGCCGTCGCGGGCCTCGGCGGGCTCGACGTGCTGGTGAACAACGCCGCGTACCAGATGGCGCAGGACGAGGGCCTGCGGGGGATCACGACCGAGCAGCTCGACCGCGTCTGCAAGACCAACGTCTACGCGCTGTTCTGGATCACGCAGGCGGCGCTGGACCACCTGCCCCGCGGCGGCACGATCATCAACACCACCTCCGTGCAGGCGTTCGACCCGAGCCCTCCGCTGCTCGACTACGCCACCACCAAGGCGGCGATCCTCAACTTCACCAAGGGGCTGGCGCAGCAGCTCGCGCCCGAGGGCATCCGCGTCAACGCCGTGGCGCCCGGGCCGATCTGGACGCCCCTCATCCCGGCCACGATGCCGGAGGAGAAGGTCGAGCAGTTCGGCGCCGACACGCCGCTCGGCCGCGCCGGGCAGCCCGCCGAGCTCGCGCCGGCGTACGTGTTCTTCGCCTCGCAGGAGTCGAGCTACATCACGGGCGACCGCATCGGCGTGACCGGCGGCCGGCTGCTCTGACGGCGCTCGTCCCCGGCGCGACCAGGCGGCGGCCACCCACCCGGGTGCGCCGCCGTCGTCGTGCCTGGGAGAAGATGGTCCCGGGGGACACCGACCCGAGAAGGAGACCCATGCCCGCGCCCACGACGCCCACCCGCGAGTTCGTCACCGGCCTGCCGAAGGCCGAGCTGCACCTGCACCTGGAGGGCACGCTCGAGCCCGACCTCAAGCTGCGCCTCGCGCAGCGCAACGGCATCGACATCGGCCAGTCGACGGTGGAGGAGGTGCGCGCGACGTACGCGTTCGACTCCCTGACGAGCTTCCTCGCCGTGTACTACCCCGCGATGGAGGTGCTGCAGACCGCGGACGACTTCTACGAGCTCGCCGACGCCTACCTCGCGCGCGCGGCGGCGGACGGCGTGAAGCACGCCGAGATGTTCTTCGACCCGCAGGCGCACACGTCGCGCGGCGTGCCGTTCGAGGCGGTCGTGACCGGGTACCACCGCGCCGCGGCCGAGGCGCCGAGCAAGCACGGCATCGACGCGCACCTCATCCTGTGCTTCCTGCGCGACCACTCCGCGCAGAGCGCGGCCGAGACGCTCGAGGCGTCGGTGCCGTTCCGCGACAAGATCCTGGGCGTCGGGCTCGACTCCGACGAGCGTGACAACCCGCCGCAGAAGTTCGCCGACGTGTTCGCGCGCGCCCGTGAGCTCGGCTACCGGCTGACGATGCACTGCGACATCGACCAGGTCGGCAGCATCGACAACATCCGGACCGTGCTCGACGAGATCGGCGTGGACCGCGTGGACCACGGCACGAACGTCGTGGAGGACCCGGCGCTCGTCGACGTCGTGCGCGAGCGCGGGCTGGGCCTCACCACCTGCCCGATCTCGAACTCGTTCGTGACCGACGACATGAAGGCGACCGAGATCGCGGGCCTGCTGCGCTCGGGCGTGCGCGTCACCGTGAACTCCGACGACCCGGCGTACTTCGGCGGCTACGTGGCAGAGAACTACGTCGCGCTCGCGGAGGCGGCCGGTCTCACGACGGAGGAGGTCGTGCAGCTCGCGAGGAACTCGTTCGAGGCGTCGTGGCTGGGCGACTCGCAGCGCGCGGCCTACCTCGCCGAGATCGACCGGTACGTCGCGGCGTTCGACGCGACCGCCGTCTGACCCGGCCACCCACCCCGCCGAGGCAGAGCCCCGGTCCGCCGAGGTAGAGCCCCGTCCGCCGAGGGAAAGGTGTGGTCACGACCACGCCTCTCCCTCGCGCGACCGGGGCTCTACCTCGCGGTTCTGGGCGCTCGTCCCGCGGGGACGTACCGGGGAGTAACGTGTCGGGGACGGCCGCCGCCGTCGGCTCGGCGGCGAGCACCCCCGCAGGGGGTGAATAATCTCCGGGTGCCGCACGTTGGCACGCACGGGACCCGCGCGCGCGGAACGGCCGTCCGCGGCCCCGCACGCGGGCCCCTGCCCGCAGGGGCACCACGACCACCGGCTTGGCGAGAGGGCGACCAGAGCTCATGAAGGATGTGCTGTACGTCGACGGCGGGACCCCGCTGGACGGGACGATCACCGTGCGCGGCGCGAAGAACTTCGTGTCGAAGGCGATGGTGGCGTCGTTGCTGGGGGAGTCGCCGAGCGTGCTGCGCAACGTGCCGCAGATCCGCGACGTCGGCGTCGTGACGGGGCTGCTGGAGCTGCACGGCGTGACCGTGAAGTCCGACCCGGACGCGGGGATCCTCGACCTGGACCCGTCGAACGTCGAGTCGGCGCACGTCGCGGACATCGACGCGCACGCGGGCTCGAGCCGCATCCCCATCCTGTTCTGCGGCCCGCTGCTGCACCGTCTCGGTGAGGCGTTCATCCCCGACCTGGGCGGCTGCCGGATCGGCGACCGGCCGATCAACTACCACCTGGACATCCTGCGCCAGTTCGGCGCGGTGGTGGACAAGCGGGAGAACGGCATCCACATCCGCGCCCCGCGCCGCCTCCAGGGCACGAAGATCGCGCTGCCGTACCCGTCCGTGGGCGCGACCGAGCAGCTCCTGCTGACGGCCGTGCGCGCCGAGGGCATCACGGAGCTCGCGAACGCCGCGATCGAGCCCGAGATCATGGACCTCATCGCGGTGCTCCAGAAGATGGGCGCGATCATCTCGGTCGACACCGACCGCGTGATCCGCATCGAGGGCGTCGACCGCCTCGACGGCTACACGCACACCGCGCTCGGCGACCGCATCGAGGCGGCCTCGTGGGCGTCGGCCGCGCTGGCGACGGGCGGCGACATCACGGTCAAGGGCGCGACGCAGCCCGAGATGATGATGTTCCTCAACACGTTCCGGAAGGTCGGCGGCCGGTTCGACGTCCAGGACGACGGCATCCGGTTCTGGCACCCGGGCGGCGACCTGTCGCCGATCGTGCTGGAGACGGACGTGCACCCGGGCTTCATGACGGACTGGCAGCAGCCGCTCGTCGTCGCGCTCACGCAGGCGAAGGGCCTGTCGATCGTGCACGAGACGGTCTACGAGAACCGCTTCGGCTTCACGGACGCGCTGCGCGGCATGGGCGCGACCATCCAGGTCTACAAGGAGTGCCTGGGCGGGCGCGACTGCCGGTTCGGGCAGCGCAACTTCCACCACTCCGCGGTCATCTCGGGCCCGACGCCGCTCACCGCGGCCGACATCGAGGTGCCCGACCTGCGCGGCGGCTTCTCCCACCTCATCGCCGCGCTCGCCGCGAAGGGCACGTCGACGGTGCGCGGCATCAGCCTCATCGACCGCGGCTACGAGAACTTCCAGGACAAGCTGGTCGCGCTCGGCGCGGACGTCCGCCGGGACTGACGCCGCCGCGGGTGCCCTGGGCACCCACCTCATGACGACTGTCACGGCCTCGCACGCGGTCCGCGTGCGAGGCTGGGCGTCGTGATCACCCGACCGCGCACGTTCCTCGACGTGTGGAGCCGTCGGACCGGCCCCGAGCGGTTCGACTCCTACACCCGATGGTCGCTCTACTTCCTCTCGGGGACCGAGCCGTTCCTCGCGCTGGCCCTCATCGGGAGCGACCGGACGTTCGAGCCGTCGGTGGCGCGGTTCTGGCTGCCGCTCGTCCTCGTGCACACGGTGGTCTGCCTCCTGACGCTGCGCGCCGGGATCGGGCACTTCCTCGGGGGGCGCCGCGTCCACCCGGTGCTGCTCACGCTCCTCGGGGTTCTCTCGCTCGCGGTCGCCGCGCTCGCCGTCGGCACCTTCCCCGTGGACGGCGCCGACGACGTCGCCGCGAGCGGTCGCTACTACGCGATGCTCATGGGGCTCGGTTTCGGGGTGCTCGCGCTCGTGCCCCTGCTCACCTTCCGGCGGATCGCGCTCGTCGCGCTCGTCCTCGGCGCCGTCACCGGGTGCTCCGTGTGGGTCGGCACCGGGCCCTTGACCGCGACCACCGTGGGCATGGCGGTGGGCCTCGGCCTCTCGGTCCTCATCATGCTGCTCGGCGTCTTCGGCTCGTACCGCGCCTCGGTCTGGATGCTCGGCGTCGTGTGGGAGCAGGAGCGCACGCGCGTGCTCCACGCCCGCCTCGCCGTCGCCGAGGAGCGGCTGCGGTTCTCGCGCGACCTGCACGACGTCTTCGGGCGCACCCTGTCCGTGGTCGCCGTGAAGAGCGAGCTCGCCGCGGAGCTCGCGGCCCGCGGCCGTCCCGGCGCGGAGGAGCAGATGCTCGAGGTCCGCCGCATCGCGCAGGACGCGCTGCGCGAGGTGCGCGCCGTCGTCGCGGGCTACCGCACGGCCGACCTGGGCGCCGAGCTGGCCGGCGCGCGGTCCGTCCTGCGGTCCGCCGGGATCGAGACGACCGTGCACGGCGACGAGACCCCCGTCGGCGAGGACGCGCAGGAGGCCCTCGCGTGGGCGGTCCGGGAGGCCGTCACGAACGTCGTGCGCCACTCCACCGCGCGCACGTGCATCATCACCGTCCACCGCGACGGCGCATGGAGCGTCGTGGAGGTCGTCAACGACGGCGTCCCCACGACGCCGCGCACCGGCGGCGGGTCGGGCCTCGTCGGGCTCCGCGAACGGCTGGAGGGCGCCGGCGGTCGCCTCGAGACGTGGGTCGACGACGGCCGCTTCGGGCTCGTGGCCCGCGTGCCCGACGCCACCCGGCCCCACCGCTCGTCCCCGTCCCCGCTCCCCGAGAGGACCACCCCGGCGTGATCCGCATCCTCCTCGCCGACGACGAGAACCTCATCCGCGACGCCGTCGCGTCGCTCCTCGCGCTCGAGGACGACCTCGAGATCGTGGCGCAGGCGGCGTCCGGCCCCGAGGCCGTCGCCGCCGCGCTCAAGCTCCGGCCCGACGTCGCCGTGCTCGACCTCCAGATGCCGGGGCTCGACGGCGTCGAGGTCGCGCAGCGGCTCGCCGGCGAGCTGCCGTCGTGCGGCGTCGTCATCGTCACGAGCCACGGCCGCCCGGGCTACCTCAAGCGCGCGCTCGAGGCGGGGGCGCGGGGCTTCCTGCCGAAGACCGTCTCGGCGCGCGTCCTCGCGGACGTCGTGCGCCAGGTGCGCGACGGCGGCCGGTACGTGGACCCGGAGCTCGCCGCCGAGGCGATCGCCGCGGGCGCGAGCCCGCTCACGCCGCGCGAGGCCGACGTGCTCGAGCTCGCCGCCGACGGCGCCCCCGTCGAGGAGATCGCGACGCGCGCCCACCTCGCGCCCGGCACGGTGCGCAACTACCTCTCGTCCGCGGCGGCCAAGCTGGGCGCCGCGAACCGGCACGAGGCCGCGCACGCCGCACGGCGGCACGGCTGGATCTGAGGGCGGGCTCCGCCCGGTAGGCTCGGTGACCGTGCCGAGCCAGCCCCAGACCCCGCGCGCGTACAAGACCCTGGCGTTCCTGCTGCGCCCGATCCTGTTCGCGATCACCCGACGCGACTGGCGGGGTGCCGAGAACCTGCCCGACGGCGGGTTCATCGCCGCGGCGAACCACGTCACCGAGGTCGACCCGGTGACGCTCGCCCACTTCCTCTACGACCAGGGCCGCGCCCCCAAGATCACGGCGAAGGCCTCGCTCTGGAAGGTGCCCGTGCTCGGCGGCCTCCTCACCCGCACCGGGATGATCCCCGTGCACCGCGGGACCGCGGGCGCCGCGCAGTCGCTCGTGGACTCCACCGCGCGGCTCGACGAGGGCGAGTGCGTCGTGTTCTTCCCCGAGGGCACGCTCACGCGCGACCCGGACGGCTGGCCCATGGTCGGCAAGACGGGCGTCGCGCGCCTCGCGCTCACGAGCCGGGCTCCCGTCGTCCCCATCGCCCAGTGGGGCGCGCACCGGCTCCTGGCGCCCTACGGCAAGGTGTTCAAGCCGATCCCGCCCAAGCGGGTCGCGGTCCACGCCGGGCCGCCCGTCGACCTCTCCGACCTCTACGACCGTCCGCAGGACACCGCGACGCTGCGCGAGGCGACCGAGCGCATCATGGCCGCGATCACGAGCCAGCTCGAGGAGATCCGCGGGGAGCAGGCGCCCGCCGAGCGGTTCGACCTGCGCCGTCGGCCCGGGACGGAGGACCGCGCGTGAGCGCCGAGCGCATCGTCGCCACCGTCCTCGGGTCCGGCAGCTGGGGCACCACGTTCGCCGCCGTGCTGGCCGACGCCGGGTGCGAGGTGCGGCTCTGGGGCCGTGACGCGGAGGTCGCCGAGCAGGTGAACTCGGCCCGCCGCAACGAGAAGCGGCTGCCGGGCATCGACCTGCCGGAGGGCATCCGGGCCACGACCGACGCGGCCGAGGCGCTCGCGGGCGCCGGACTCGTCGTCGTCGCGGTGCCGTCCCAGGTCGCGCGCGACACGCTCACGGAGCTCCGCCCGCACGTGGCGCCCGACGCCGTCGCGGTGTCGCTCATGAAGGGCGTCGAGCTGAGCACCGACCGGCGCATGAGCGAGGTCGTCGCGGAGTCGCTCGGCCTGCCGCCCGAGCGCGTCGCCGTCGTCTCGGGGCCGAACCTCGCGCGCGAGATCGCGCACCGGCAGCCGACCGCGACCGTCGTGTCGTGCGTCGACGACGACGTAGCCCGCTACGTGGCGCGCGCGTGCTCGTCGTCGTACTTCCGCCCGTACACCAACCGCGACGTGGTCGGCGTCGAGCTGTGCGGCGCGGTGAAGAACGTCATCGCGCTCGCCGTCGGCATCGCCCAGGGCCGCGGCTTCGGCTACAACACGACGGCCACCGTCATCACCCGCGGCCTGGTCGAGATCACGCGCCTCGGGCTCGCGCTCGGCGCCGACGCCGAGACGTTCCCCGGCCTCGCGGGCATGGGCGACCTCGTCGCGACATGCTCGTCGCCGCTCTCGCGCAACCACACGCTCGGCAAGCACATCGGTCAGGGCCTGAGCCTCGACGACGCGATCGCCGCGACCGGCGGCACCGCGGAGGGCGTGAAGTCGTGCCGCTCGGTGCTCGAGCTCGCGCGCAAGGTCGGCGTCGACATGCCCATCACGGCAGGGGTCGTCGCGGTGCTCCACGAGGGCATGCCCGTCGACGAGATGGCGCGCGGCCTGCTGTCCCGGCCGCAGAAGGCCGAGGGCGTCGCGGCGGAGCGCTGAGGCCCTCGGCCTGCTGCGGCGGGCCGTCAGCCGTCGTCGCGGACGTCGACGACGACGCGGGCCGGGTCCTCGAGCGAGAACACCCGGAACGGGCGCCGCTCGTCGTCGACCCCGACGAAAGCCTGCGTGTACCCCTCGAACACGCCGCGCAGCAGGACCTCCTCGACCTCGCCGTCGTCCCCCGCCCGGACGGGGTTGGGGCCTGCGTACAGGTCGACGCCGGTGTCCGTCGGGTATCCCGAGCCGGAGATCATGACCTGCAGGTAGGCGTCGCCGTCGACCGTCGCGACGTTGCCGCTGGCGTCGTCGACCGGCTGGTCGACGTACTCCACCCGCCACCCGGGGGTGCCCGTGCCGCCGAGCTCGAACACGACCCGGTCGAACCCGTCGTGGTGGCCGACGCGGACGTCCGTCACCGTGAGCGCGGCGTCCGCGGACGGGTCCTGCGTGTCTGGGTCGGTGTTCGCGGGGAACGGCAGCGGCGCCTCGGTCGCGTCGTCCGACGGCGTCGACGCGTCGTCGGTCGGCTCCGTGCCGGGCTCCTGGGTGGTCGGGGAGTCGGTGGGGCTGGGCGACGCGCTCGTCGCGGTGCTCGACGGCGAGGGGGACTCGTCCGTCCCGCCGGGGCTGCACGCGGCGAGGGCGAGGACGAGCAGCCCGACGGCGACTGCCGCCGGCCGGCCGGTCGCCGCGCCGCCCGTCGTTCGTGCCCGCCGCGTCCGCACCGCTCGTCGTGTCGTCATGGCCCTGATCCTAGGAAGGCCGGATCACGCGCGCGCGGCGGGTGGGCCACGGTCCGGCGACGGTCGTGTCACGGCCCGGTCTCGCACCTCGGGCTCCCTGTCCCGGCGGCGTCCCTGCCGCTACCCTCGGGGGATGCTGCAGGGGATCGGCGGTGCGTTCTTCGCGGTCGCGCTCACGGGACTGGTCGTGGTGGGGATCGTCCGCTTCACGTCCGGGGCGGAGGCGCGTGCTCGGCGTTCCGAGGGGACGGGGGAGAGCGCGTCGTCCGGCATGTTCGGCGAGATCGTCGAGATCTTCCAGCCGAGCCGCACGCACCTCACCGAGGAGAAGGAACGTCAGCGGCTCGACGTCGTCCAGCGCCCGGCGGAGGGTCGACCGTTCGACGTCGACCTGGACGGCGGAGTCTTCTACGTGCCCCGGGAGCAGCACCCTGGTGCCACCGCGGTGCCGGGCACGGACGCGCGCCAGGCTGCGCGGACTCCCGTGTCGCGGAGCCGTCACGGCCTGCGCGGAGAGGACCCTGGGCGTGCGTGACGAGCACCCGTTCGGTTTCCGCCTGCACCCGGTGGCACCCAGGACGGACGCCGTCTCCGGGACCCGCGAGATCGGCACCGTCCACGACGGGGAGCTCGTGGTCGTGGAGCACGAGGACGGGTCGACCTGGGTGCGGGACGTCGCGACGGGAGACTCGTCCCCTCTCAACCGCGACCGGGGTGCCACCGAGGGGTTCCTGGAGGCGTTCGCGGAGTACCTGAGCTCCGGGCCGCCTGCTCCGGGGCCGACGACGATGACGGCCGAGCAGGCCGCGGAGCGTCTCCGTGCCTTCCGGGCGGGGGAGGTCCGTCCTCCCTCCCGCCCGTCCGGACGCAGGGCTCCTTCGCACCGCGCTCGGCTGAGGACGCTCCGTCAGAGGCTGGGCGCCATCGACCGCGCCGCGACCGGGCCGGACTCGTGGTGGAGCGGCCTCGTCGAACAGGCGGAGGACGACCTGCTCTGAGGCGGCGTCGGGGCGTGCGGGTGCGAAGCCGGGCACGCGTGTCCGACCGCGTGCCGATCGAGCGCCGCCGCGTGCATCGACGTCAGCCGACCGCGCTGCGCAGCGCCCGGTCCAGGTCGCGCCAGAGGTCCTCGACGTCCTCGACGCCCACCGAGAGCCGCAGCAGGTCCTCCGGGACCGTGCGCGACTCCGTCGCGAACCGGCGTCGGCGCTCGAGGCTCGACTCGACGCCGCCGAGGCTCGTCGCGGGCACCCACAGCCGGACCGCCGCGACGACGGCGTCCGCGCCTGCCGCGCCGCCCCGCGGGCGGACGCCGAGGATCGAGCCGTACCCGGTCATGAGGCGCGTCGCGCGCTCGTGGCCGGGGTCGTCCGGCAGGCTCGGGTGCCGCACCTCGACGACGTCCGGGTGCTCGGTGAGCCGGCGCGCGAGCTCCGCCGCGTTCTGCTGGGAGCGCTCGACGCGCAGGGCGAGCGTGCGCAGGCCGCGCAGCGCGAGCCACACCTCGAACGGCCCGGGGATCGAGCCGTGGAGCGTGCGGTAGGCACGCAGCGCCGTCGTGAGCTCCGGGGTACGCGCGACGGCCGCCCCGAGCACGACGTCGGAGTGCCCGGCGAGGTACTTCGTCACCGAGTGCACGACGACGTCCGCGCCGTGCGCCAGGGGCTGCTGACCCAGCGGCGTCGCGAACGTGTTGTCGACGGCGGAGAGGACCCCGCGCTCGCGCGCCGCCGCGAGGAGGGCGGGCAGGTCGGCGACCTCGAGCATGGGGTTCGTCGGGGACTCGACGAGGAGGAGCGACGCGCCGTCGAGGGCCGCGACGACCTCGTAGGTGTCGGCGACGTCGACGCGCACGACCTCGACGCCGGCCCGGGCCGCGAGGTCGTCCGCGAAGCCGAGCGACACCTGGTAGGCGTGCCGCGGCAGCACGACCTTCCCGCCCGCGGGCACGGACGAGAACACCGCGGCGATCGCCGCCATCCCGGAGCCGAACACCACGCCCGGGTGCTCCGCGCCCTCGAGCGCGGCGAGCGCCTCCTCGAAGGGGTGCCACGTCTCGGTGTCCATGCGGGTGTACAGGAGCTCGCCCGGCTGCTGGACCCCCTGCGACACGTACGTCGAGGACAGCACGATCGGGGGGTTCACGGGCGCGCCCTGCGACCGCTCGGGGCGCCCTGCGGCGACGGCGACGGTCGCGGGCGACAGGGCGTCGGGCACGTGCGGGTCGGTCATGGCGGCAGCGTACGCCCGGCCGCGCGACGAGTGCCCCGGGCGACCGCCACCTGACCGCGCGACCAGGCGGTCACGGTCGGTCGAGCAGGTGGTCCTGGCTCGTCCTGCGGCCGGGACGAACCAGGACCACCTGCTCGGCGTCCGGCGGGGCGGGCGGGTGGGGCGGTCAGGCGAGGGGGCCGAGGAGTGACTGGGCGACGGTCGAGTGGGCGGACTCGTCGTCGGACGGGTGGAAGATCCCGGCGAGGACGTCGCGGTAGAGGCGGCCGAGCTCGTTGCCGGCGAAGTAGCTGGACCCGCCCGCGACCCGCACCATCTGGTCGACGACGGTCTTCGCCGTCTCCGTCGCGCGCACCTTGAGCCCCGCGGTCGCGCGGAACCAGCCCGCGCCACGGTCGACGAGGGCGTCGAGCTCGGCCGCGACGGTGTCGATCTGCGGCCAGACGGCGTCGAGCGCGAGCGCGGCGTCCGCGAGTCGCCAGCGGATGTCCGGGTCCTCGGAGAGCGGTGCACCGTCGTTCTTCATCGAGGTGCGACGGCGGGCCGCGGCGACGCCGAGCTCGAGCGCGCGCTCCGCGATGCCCGTGTACACCGACGCGAGCAGCGTCTCGAACGTCGTGAAGATCCCGACGACGAGGGGGTCCAGCGTCGGGCCCGGCGGGAGGCGCCGGACGACCCGCTCGACGGGGGCGAACGCGCCGTCGAGCACGGTGGAGCGCGACTGCGACGCGCGCATGCCCATCGTGTCCCAGTCGTCGAGCACCTGGACCCCGGCGTCGCGCGGGACGAACGCGTGCACGAGGCGCGGGGCGTCGCGCGACTGGGTGTCGAGCCCCAGCACGCCGAGCCGCGTCCACGCGGGCGAGTTCGAGGTGAAGATCTTGCGGCCGTGGAACGTGTACCCGCCCCGCTCGTCCGGGCGGGCCTCGGTGCGCGAGCCCAGCAGCACGAGGTCGTTGCCGCCCTCGGAGTAGCCGAAGCCGAAGACCTCGCCGCGGCCGGCCTCCTCGAGCAGCCAGTCGAGCGACGCGTCGCCGCGCTCGTGGAGGTAGCGCGCGACGCCCGTCCACACGTGGTGCATGTTCACGGCCAGGGCGGTCGCGGGGGCTGCGCCCGCGAGCCGCGCCTGCTCGTGCGCCACCTCGCGCAGGCCGAGGCCCGCGCCGCCGAACGACTCCGGCACGAGCGCGCGCAGGTACCCGGCCTCGGTGAGCGCCGCGAGGTCCTCGGCGAAGAACGCGTTGTCGCGGTCGTAGCCCGCAGCCCGGCCGCGGATCTGCTCCAGCACGTCGTCGGAGAGCAGCGTGCGCGGCTTGGGGAAGGGGGCGGGGGACGGGACGGGCGTGGGCATGGCCTGCCTTCGGTCTCGGGACGGACGGTGGAGGGTGGACGGCGAGGGGCCCCGGCGACGTGCGTCGCCGGGGCCCCTCCACCGTACGGCGGCCGGTGGCCGGCCGTCAGCCCACGAGGACGGGCACCGGGTCCTCCGGGTGGGGGAGGATGCGGCGCAGGACGTCGGCGAGCGTCACGACGCCGACGAACCGCTCGCCGTCCATGACGACCGCGAGCTGCTCGCTCGACTCGCGCATGCGCGCGAGCGCGGCGTGCACCGTGGTGCCGGACTCCAGGACGAACCCCGGCCGCGCGAGCTCCTTGGCGGGCCGGTCGTCCGGCTCGAGGAGCGTGTCGCGCACGTGCACGACCTTCGGGACCACGCTCCCGTTCTGGACGAGGATGCGCAGGTGGCCCGAGCGGGCCGACGCGCGCCGCACGTCGGCCGCGGTCGCGTCGGCGGGCACCGACGTCGGTCGGCTCCCGGTCGGGACGAGCGCGTCGACCGTGAGGGTCTCGAGCTCGATCACGCCCGAGATCTGCACGCGGTACGACGCCTCGAGCGCACCGACGTTCGCCGAGTGCTCGACCAGGTGCCGCAGGGTCGCGGCGTCCTGCCCGCCCACCTCGACGTTCTCCACCGGCTCGACGCCCACGGCCCGCACGCAGCGGTTCGCGAGCTCGTTCAGCCAACGCAGCAGCGGGCGGAACGCCCACATGAACCCGCGCATCGGGAGCGCGAGGAGCGTGGCCGACCGCTCGGGGTGGGCGATGGCCCACGACTTCGGGGCCATCTCGCCGATGACGAGGTGCAGGAACGTGACCACGATGAGCGCGAGCACGAAGCCCGCGACGTCCGCGGCCCACAGGGGTGCGCCCCACGTCTCGAAGACGGGTGTGAGCCAGTGGTGGACGGCGGGCTTGGTGATGGCACCGAGCGCGAGCGTGCACGCGGTGATGCCGAGCTGGGCGCCGGCCATGAGGAGCGTGAGCTCGTTCGAGCTGCGCAGCGCGGCGCGCGCGGCGCGGCTCGTGGGCGCGGCGTCCTCGAGGCGGTGCCTCTTGGCGCCGAGGAGCGCGAACTCCACGGCGACGAAGAACGCGCTGAGCGCGATGATCGCGACGGTCGCCGTGACGACGACCCAGGGGTTGCTCATCGGGTCTCCTCCGCTGCGTCCGTCGGGCGGGCAGCCTCGCGTGCGGTCGGGTGCACGATGACGTCGACGGGGACGTCGCCGCGCCGCTCGACGAGCCGCACGCGCACGAGGCGCGGCACGTGCCGCTCGACCGACAGGACGTCGACGAGGAGCGCACGGTGCACCGGCTCGTCGTGCACGAGGTCGGCCGGGTCGTCGGGGAGGGGCACCTCGATCTGGTCGCCCGCGCGCGGCAGGGCGCCGTGCTGGGCGATGAGGAGGCCGGAGACGGTCTCGTGGTCGCCACGGGGCAGGTCGTGCCCGAGGGCGCGCTCCGCCTCGTCGACGTGGACGTCGCCGCCCATGACCCACACGCCGTCCTCCTCGGCCGTGACCGTGGCGGGCTGCTCGGGGTCGTGCTCGTCGGTGATCTCCCCGACGAGCTCCTCCGCGAGGTCCTCGACGGTGAGCACGCCGGTGAAGCCGCCGTACTCGTCGATGACGCACGCGAGCTGGTTGCGCGTGGAGTTGAGCTGCGCGAGGGCGTCCGGGAGCGTCATGGCCGTCGGCAGCACCACGGCCTGGCGCATGAGCGCCGTGACGGGTGCGTCCGCGGGCAGGTCGGTCGCGAGGACGTCGGAGAGCTGGACGACGCCGAGCGGCTGGTCCGTGTCGTCGACCACCGGGTACCGCGTGTGGGCCCGGGCCATGAGCTCGCGCACCTCGGCGACGGTCGCCTCGGGCCGGACGGTGCCCACGCGCGAGCGCGGGATCATCGCGTGCTCGACGTCGCGCTGCGGGAAGTCCAGCACGCGGTCGAGGAGCACGGACAGCTCGTCGGGCAGGTCCCCGCTCTCGCGGGAGTCGGCCACGATGTGCTCGAGGTCGCGCGCGGTCGCGGTGTTGTCGACGTCGTGGACGGGCTCGATCTTGAGCATCCGCAGCAGCGCGTTGGACGCCTTGTCGAACACCGCGATGAGCCAGCCGAACACCGTGAGGTACGCCGACGTCGAGCGCGCCAGGCCCTTCGCGAGCGGCTCGGGCCGCGCGATGGCGAGGTTCTTGGGGAACAGCTCGCCGAAGAGCATCTGGACGATCGTCGACAGCACGAGCGCCAGGACGGTGCCCACCGCGACCCCGACGCCCGTCGGGACGCCGACGCCGCCGAGCATGGTGCCCAGCGACCGGCCGATGAGGGGCTCGGCCACGTACCCGACGAGCAGGCCCGTCACCGTGATGCCGAGCTGCGCGCCGGACAGGACGAAGGAGGTGCGCCGGGTGACGGCGAGCGCGCGCCGTGCCGACTCGTCGCCGGCCTCCGCCTTGGCCCCCAGCCGGGAGCGGTCGACGGTCATGTAGGCGAACTCCTGCGCGACGAAGTAGGCCGTCGCCGCCGTGATCGCGAGGACCACGAGGAGCCCGAGGAGGAGGGAGAGGAAGGTCGTCATCGTGCCCGCACCGCCCTTCGGTCGTCGGGGACGCGTGGGTGCGTCCGCTCGCTGCCGGGGCCGGTGCGGCCGGGACTATGGTCGGGGTCGTCGGCCGCGGGGGCCTCGAGAGTCGTGTCTTCCACGGCACTCCCAACGCCGGAGCCTCCCGGATCGTTCCCGGGATCTCGCACCGGCGCGCGTCCGCGCGCGAGCAGGCGTCCGGTAGGGTCGTCGGCGATGTCCAGCCAGAGCCCCGACCGGTCCGTGCCGTCCACCGACGAGCACCCCACCGGCGCCCCCCGCAAGCCCCGCGTCCTCGTGCTGTTCGGCGGGCGCTCGGGCGAGCACGCCATCTCCGCCGCGACCGCCGCGGGCGTCCTGCGCGCCATCGACCGGTCGCGCTACGACGTCGTCCCGGTCGGGATCACGCCGTCGGGCGAGTGGGTCCTCGCGGCCGACGAGCCCGCGCGCTGGGAGATCACCGCGGGCCGGCTGCCGCAGGTCGAGCCGACGGGCGAGGAGGTCCTCCTCCCGCTGTCGACCGGCCGTCGGGACCTGCGCGTGCTCGCGCCGGGCGAGGTGCCGCGCGTGCTGGGCGAGGTCGACGTCGTCTTCCCGCTCCTGCACGGCCCCTACGGCGAGGACGGCACCCTCCAGGGCATGCTCGAGCTCGCGGACGTGCGCTACGTGGGCGCCGGCGTGCTCGCGTCGGCGGTCGGCATGGACAAGCACTTCATGAAGCTCGTGCTCGCGGGCGAGGGCCTGCCGATCGCGCCGTACACCGTCGTCAAGCCGGGGGCGTTCGAGCGCGACCCGGAGGCCGTGACGCAGGCGGTGGCCGCGCTCGGCCTGCCCGTCTTCGTCAAGCCCGCGCGCGCCGGGTCGAGCCTCGGCATCTCCAAGGTCGACGACCTCGCCGACCTTCCCGCGGCGATCGCGGCGGCGCAGGAGCACGACCCGAAGGTCGTCGTCGAGGCCGGCGTCGTCGGCCGAGAGATCGAGTGCGCCGTCCTCGGCGGCCGCGGGGGAGGGCGCCCCCGGGCGTCCCTGCCGGGGGAGATCGTCGTCACGGGCGAGCAGCACGACTTCTACGACTTCGAGGCCAAGTACCTCGACGAGGCCGGGGTCGAGCTGTCGTGCCCGGCGGACCTGCCGGAGCACCTCGTCGAGCGCGTGCGCGAGATCGCGGTCCGCACGTTCGAGGCGGTCGGCGCGGAGGGCCTCTCGCGCGTCGACGTGTTCGTCACGCCCGACGAGCAGGTCGTCGTCAACGAGATCAACACCATGCCCGGCTTCACGCCGTTCTCGATGTACCCCCGCATGTGGGAGAAGTCGGGGCTCAGCTACCCCGACCTCATCGACGAGCTCGTCGCCCTCGCGCTCGAGCGGCCCACCGGCCTGCGCTGAGCGCGCCGGAGACGGGCCGGAGGCCCGCCTCGGGACGGGCGCCGGCTCAGCCGGCGTCGCCCGCCCCGACGCACGCGCGCGTCTGCGGGACCTCCATGACCGCGCGGCCCAGGTCCGCGATGAACGACGTCGAGTGCCCCTCCGTCACGGCGGGCGGGACGACGACCTGCACCGCGGGGTCGCGCCCGTAGGTCGTGAACGACCACGTGCCCTCGTCCTCCACGACGAGCCAGTCGACGCTGCCCCCCTCGGACACGACGCTCTGGCACGTCGTCGTCGTGGGCCCGGGCACCTCGACGCCGCACCGCAGCGTCACCGCGGCACCCGGCTCGCCCCACGCGGCCGTGGCCTGGCTCGTCGTGCCGACCTTCGGCAGGTCCTCGCCCAGCGAGTCGGGCAGCGCGAGCACGACGTCCGCGCACAGCGGGTTCTGGGCGTCGTCCGCCACGGGCACGCCGACGCGCGGCGCGCACGCGGCGGTGGCGGCCACGACGCCGAGCAGCGCGGGCACCGCGAGGGCGCGCACGAGCCGGCGCCCCGACGGCCGGGGGGACCCCGGGAGGGTGGAGGGGGAGCGGGGAGGGACGACGTCGAGCACGCGACCACCGTAGCGGCCCGCGACAGGTGCCCGTGACCGCCCGGGCGGCGACTAGGGTGGCCGCGTGAGCGAGACGCCCCTGCTGGTCCGCGACGTGCCCGAGGAGGCGCTCCTCGCCCGGATCCTCCCCCTGCTGCCCACGGCCCCCTCGACGCTCGTCGGGCCCGGGGACGACTGCGCGGTCGTCGCCGCGCCGGACGGCCGCTACGTCGTGTCTACGGACGTCCTCGTCGAGGACCGGCACTTCCGTCGGCGCTGGTCCACGGGGTACGACGTCGGTCGGCGCGCGGCGGTGCAGAACCTCGCCGACGTGGTGTCCATGGGCGCGCGCCCCGCGGCGCTCGTCGTCTCGCTCGTCATGCCGGGCGACCTGCCGGTCGACTGGGTCACGGGGCTCGCGCGCGGGCTGGCCGACGCGTGCACCCCGCTCGGGGCAGCGGTCGTCGGTGGCGACCTGTCCGGAGGGGACCAGGTCGTGGTCGCCGTGACCGTCCACGGGGACCTGGAGGGCCGGGATCCGGTGCTGCGCGGCGGGGCCCGTGCGGGCGACGTCGTCGCGCTCGCCGGGACCCTCGGACGGTCCGCCGCGGGGCTCGCGCTGCTCGACGCCGGTCGCCCGGACGTCGACGACGCGCTCGTCGCCGCCTACCTGCGTCCCGACCCGCCGCTCGCCGCCGGCCCGGTCGCGGCCGACGCCGGGGCCACGGCGATGATGGACGTCTCGGACGGCCTGCTGCGCGACGCGGGGCGGGTCGCGCGGGCGAGCGGCGTCGTCGTCGACCTCGACACGGGCGCGCTCGACGCCGACCGTTCCCGGCTGCGTGACGCGGCCGCCGTGCTCGCGGGCGAGGGTGACGGGGCGGGACTGGTCGACGGGTGGGTCCTGTCCGGGGGAGAGGACCACGGCCTGCTCGCCACGTTCCCCGCGACGGCGCCGCTCCCTGCCGGGTTCCGACCGCTCGGCACGGTGCGTCCGGCGGACGACGACGGCCCGGGCGCGCGCCTGGACGGCGCAGTGCCGCGCCGGTCGTCGGGGTGGGACCACTTCCGCGCCTGAGCGCGGGCGTCAGCTCCGGCGGTAGCGCACCGCGGTGAGGTCCTTGCCGCCGATGTCGTCGCGGCGCTCGACCCCGTCCGGGCTGAACCCGTGCCGGCGGTAGAACCGGCGAGCGCGCTCGGCGTCCTCGAGGACCCAGAGCGTCACGGTGGTACCCGGGCCCACCTCGCCGAGCATGGTGCGCATCAGGTCGCGCGCGACGCCGCGGCCCCAGGACTCGGGGTCGAGGTAGATGGCGTAGATCTCCAGGTCCCCGGGCTCGGCGTCCTCGTCGCGGCCGGGACCGAGGGTGGCGAAGCCGATGGTGCGGCCGTCGGCGTCGGCGAGCCACGTGCGCGCGCCGGCGGTGCCGAGGCTCTGGACCCAGTGCTTCTCGCGCTGGTCGTGGTCGAGCGAGGCGAGATACTCGTCCGGCACGATGCCGGCGTAGGCGCCGCGCCACGACGCGATGTGCACGGCCGCGATGGCGCGCGCGTCCGCGGGGCCGGCCGGGCGGATCGTTACCTCGCTCAGTTCCGTCACCATGTACAAAGACTGCCACCCGGGCGGAGATACACCAAGCCCGTTTGTCCGGATCTTCAGGAGATCTCCGGAGGTCGGGCGACCGCTCGACGGGCGCGCAGACGACGAGAGCGCCCGCCGGGGACCGGCAGGCGCTCTCGTGGAGGAGTCGCGCGACTCAGGCGGGGCGGGTGACCTTGCCGGCCTTGAGGCACGAGGTGCACACGTTGAGGCGCTTGGGCGTCCCCGCGACCACGGCGCGCACGCGCTGGATGTTCGGGTTCCAGCGGCGCTTCGTGCGGATGTGGGAGTGCGAGATGCTGTGCCCGAAGCCCGGGCCCTTGCCGCAGACGTCGCAGTTGGCAGCCACGGTTTCTCCTGATCGTCGTGCACGTCGCGCACGCAGCCGCGACGTCCTGAATGGTCTGTAGGGTGTCCGGCCCGGTGTCCCTCGGCGGCTCCTCGACGGTGTCGAGGGCGCGCGAAGCACCCGGGCAACCTCGTCAGGGTAGCCGATCCGAGGGCCTCAGCTCAAACCGGGTCCGCGTCGCACGGATCACGCCGGACCCGGGGCGCCTCCGCCCACGACCGCGGGCCGCGTTGACTACCGTGGTCCCGACGACCGCCCGGTCGTCCGACCCGCCGCGCGCGGCCGGGCCGTCCCCAGCGTACGAGGAGCCGTCCCGACGTGAGCCCCGGAGCCGACGTGGTCGACGCCGCCGTCGTCGTCGCGTGGGGTCGTGGTGGTGTCCACGCCCTCGCCCAGGCGCGTGCGTCGCTCGACCGCGTGAACGTCTTCCCCGTGGCCGACGCGGACACCGGCACGAACATGTACCTCACGCTGCTCGACGCCGTCCGGGCGCTCCCTGCCGGGGCGGCGGCCGGGGGTGGCGCGGGCGACCTTCTCGTACGTCTCGCGCGCGGGGCGCTCGTCGGGGCCCGCGGCAACTCCGGCGTGATCCTCAGCGAGTACCTGCGCGGGCTCGCGCTCGAGCTCGCCGAGCACCGGAGCGTCTCGGGCGCGGCGCTCGCCGCCGGCCTGGACCGCGCCGCGCGCACGGCCCGGGGCGCTGTCGCGCGCCCGGCGCCGGGCACGATCCTCACGGCAGCGGACGCGGCGGCCGAGGCGGCGGCCGGCGCGGTCGCCGCAGCGGCACCCGACGGCGTGGTCTCGCCCGGGGCGGTCGCGGCGGCGGCCCGGGACGGCGCCCGCGCGGCGGCGCTGCGCAGCACCGGCGAGCTCGACGCGCTGGCGCGGGCCCAGGTGCTCGACGCGGGCGCCCTCGGCCTCGTCCTCGTGCTCGGCGCGCTCGTCGCGGCGCTCGACGAGCGGACCGGTGAGCCGGACCACGAGCACGTCGACGAGCGGACCGACGAGGCGAGCGACGGGACCGCCGACGAGCGGGTCGACGAGCGGCTCGGCGGGCTCGTGACGGCCCCGGCGACCCCCGCGCCGGTCGTGTCGGAGGTGCTGGGCATGATGTCCGGCATGACGCCGGTCACCGGGTCGTCCGCGGCGGCGGCGCCGGGGGCCGAGGCCGCGCACGAGGGGGGCGAGTTCGAGGTGATGTACGTGGTCGATCTGCCGGGCGGCGCCCTCGGCGGCGCGGTGGGCACGTCCGCGGGACCGGGGGAGAGGCTGCGGTCCGACCTGTCCGGGATCGGGGACTCCGTCGTCGTCGTCGGCGGCGCGGGCGAGGACGGTTCGGGGCTCTGGCAGGCGCACGTCCACACCGACGACCCGATGGCCGCGGTGGTGGCCGGGCGGGCGGTGCTCGCCGCCGCCTCCGGCCGGGACTCGCGGGGGCACGTGCAGGAGCCCGCCGCGCTGCGGCAGGTCCGGGTGCGCCACCTGCCCGGCGCGCACGGGGACGGTCACCTTCCCGAGTCCGGTGACGCGTCGGCGGACCGTGGCCCGTCCGACGAGCCGGGGCTCGTCGCGGTGACCACCGCGCCGGGGCTCGTCGCGGACCTCGCGCGCGCGGGCGCCGTCGTCTTCCTGCGCGAGGAGCCCGGCGCGCCCGACCTCGCGGCGCTGCACCGCGTCGCCGTCGACGCGCGGGCGGCGCACGTCGTCGTGCTGCCCGGCGGCGACCTCCCCGAGCGGGACGTCGCGACGCTCCGCGCGGCCCTGCGCGAGGACGGCGTCGCGACGCTCGAGGTGCTCCCGGCGCCGACGGACCTGCACGTGACGGTCGCCCTCGCCGCCGCCCAGCTCGCCGACGGCCCCGCGCGCGTGGACGCCGTCCGGTCGGCGCTCGCCACGGTGCGCACGTCCCGGGCGACGACGGCCGGTGCGCACGGTCCTGAGGTCGCGGTCCGGCTCGTCGGGCTCCTGGAGACGCTGCTCGCGAGCCCCGCCGAGGTCGTCACGGTCCTCGCGGACGACGACGTCCCGCTCCCGGCGCTCGACGAGCTCGCCCCCGCGGCCGCCCGGTCCGGGGCCGAGCTGGTGCTCCTGCGCTCGGGCCGGGACGGCGGCACCGTCGCGCTCGCGGCGGAGGGCGCCGTCGTCCACCACGGCACGGACGAGGCGGTGGGGGCATGACGGACCGTCTGGCCGAGCCGCTGACCCGGGCCGTCGGGACGCGCAGCGCGGGGCCGCTCGCGAAGCTCGGCCTCGAGACCGTGGGCGACCTGCTGCGCCACTACCCGCGCCGCTACGGCGACCCCGGCCGTCTCACGGACCTCGGCGGGCTCGCCCTCGGCGAGCACGTGACGATCGTCGCCCAGGTCCGCAGCGCCACCGTCCGGCGCATGCGCAACCGCGCTGGCGCCATCCTCGAGGCCGTCGTGACGGACGGCCCGCAGCAGCTCTCGCTGACGTTCTTTGCCAAGAGCCCCAACGTGCTGCGGTACCACGAGCAGCGGCTCGCGCCGGGTCGGCACGGCCTGTTCACGGGCGTCGTCGGCCTCTACCGGGGCACGCGCCAGCTCACGCACCCCGACTACAAGATCATCGGCATGGACGACGACGCCGAGGACGCCGAGAGCGCCGTCCTCGAGGCGAGCCGGCCCATCCCCATCTATCCCGCGAGCGGGAGCATCCCGAGCTGGAAGATCCAGCCCGCCGTGCGGACCGTCCTCGACCCGCTGCGCGAGGAGGACGTCCCCGACCCGCTGCCCGACGCCGTCCGCGAGCGGCACGGGCTCGGCACCCGGCTCGAGGCGCTGCGCGACGTCCACGAGCCGTACGACGAGAAGCAGTGGCGCCGCGGTCGCGACCGCCTGCGGTACGAGGAGGCGTTCGTCCTCCAGGCCGCGCTCGCGCAGCGGCGAGCGCGGGCCGCCGCCGAGCCCGCGACCGCCCGCCCGCCGCGGCCGGAGGGCGAGCCCGGGATCCTCGCCGACTTCGACGCGGCGCTGCCCTTCACGCTCACCCAGGGGCAGCGCGACGTGGGCCGGGAGATCGCCGACGACCTCGCGCTCGCGCGACCGATGCAGCGGCTCCTCCAGGGCGAGGTCGGCTCCGGCAAGACCGTCGTCGCGCTGCGTGCGATGCTCCAGGTGATCGACGCCGGCGGTCAGGCGGCGCTCCTCGCGCCGACCGAGGTGCTCGCCGCGCAGCACGCGCGGACCCTGCGGGCGCTCCTCGGTCCGCTCGCCGAGGGCGGGTTCCTCGGGGGCGCCGAGCACGGGACGCGCGTCGCGCTCCTCACCGGCTCGCTCGGTGCCGCCGCGCGCAAGGAGGCCCTGCTCGACGCCGCGAGCGGCGCGGCGGGGATCGTCGTGGGCACGCACGCGCTGCTCTCCGAGAACGTGCAGTTCGCCGACCTCGGGCTCGTGGTCGTCGACGAGCAGCACCGGTTCGGCGTCGAGCAGCGCGACGCGCTGCGGGCGAAGGCCCGCGCCGCCCCGCACCTGCTGGTCATGACGGCGACGCCGATCCCGCGCACCGTCGCGATGACCGTGTTCGGCGACCTGGAGACGTCGTCGCTCACGGAGATCCCGGCCGGGCGGTCGGGCATCACGACGCACGTCGTGCCCGCCGGGAACCCGGCCTGGATGGAGCGGACGTGGGCACGCGTGCGCGAGGAGGTCGACGCCGGGCACCGCGCGTACGTGGTGTGCGCCCGCATCCACCCGGACGAGCCGGACGCCGGCGCGGGTGGCAAGGGAGACGACGACTTCGACGACGTCCCCGACTTCCTGCTCGACCCCGAGGAGCCCGACGCCGTCGAACGGGCACCGCTGCGCGCCGTGCTGGAGGTCGCGGAGGAGCTCCGCGCCCACCCGCGGCTCGCCGGGCTGACGGTCGGCGTGCTGCACGGCCAGATGCCGCCGGCCGAGAAGGACGCCGTGATGGCCGACTTCGCGTCGGGAGCGGTCCAGGTGCTCGTCTCCACGACGGTCGTCGAGGTCGGCGTCGACGTCCCGGAGGCCACGGCGATGGTCGTGCTCGACGCGGACCGGTTCGGCATCTCCCAGCTCCACCAGCTCCGCGGGCGCGTCGGGCGCGGTTCCGCCGCCGGGCTGTGCCTGCTGGTCTCGACCGCGCAGCCCGGCACGCCTGCCGCGACGCGCGTCGAGACGCTCGCCCGGACGACGGACGGGTTCGAGCTCGCCACCGTCGACCTCGAGCTGCGCAGCGAGGGCGACGTCCTGGGCGCCGCCCAGTCCGGGCGCGCGAGCTCGCTGCGGCTCCTGCGGGTCGTCAAGGACGCGGACGTCATCGAGACCGCGCGCGCCGACGCGGCGGAGGTCGTCGCGCAGGACCCGGACCTCGCGGACCACCCGGCGCTCGCCGCCGCGATCCGCGAGCAGCTCGACCCCGAGCGCGAGGAGTTCCTCGAACGTGCGTGACGGCCGGGCGCGGCCTCTGCGTAGGGTGGGCGCGTGACGAGGATCGTGGCGGGAACAGTCGGTGGGCGCACGCTGCAGGTCCCGCCCCGCGGCACGCGACCGACGAGCGAGCGCGTGCGGGAGGCGATCTTCTCCCGGCTCGAGCACCTCGGCGTCGTGGATGACGCGCACGTCCTCGACCTCTACGCGGGCTCCGGCGCGCTCGGCCTCGAGGCGGCGAGCCGTGGGGCGGCCGACGTGACGCTCGTCGACTCCGCGCGGGTCGCGGCCGACGTCGCACGGCGCAACGTCGCCGCGCTCGGTCTGCCGAACGTGCGCGTCGTCGCGCAGCCCGCCGAGACCTTCGTCGCCGGCGTGGCGGCGGCCGCGGCGCAGCGAGCGGCGGCCGGCGACGCGGTCGGAGCGGCCGGGGCACCGACGCCAGGGCGTGCGGGCCACGGCCCCTACCACCTCGTGCTCGTCGACCCGCCCTACGACGTGACGGCCGAGGCGCTCGAGCGCGTCCTCGCCCACCTCGCGGTGCCCGGCGTGCTCGACCCGTCGGCCGTCGTCGTGGTCGAGCGCTCGACGCGCACGCCCGAGCCGACGTGGCCCGCCGGCTGGGAGCTGGTGGCGCACAAGGACTACGGCGAGACCGCGGTGTTCTTCGTCGGCCCCGAGCTCCCCGACGACGCGTAGCCCGTCGACCAGGTGGTTCCGGCTGGTCCGGGTCGGCTGACGCACCCGGACCGCCTGCTCGGCCTGCCGGGACCGCCTGGTCAGGTCGTCGGGGCGCGGGTCTCGGCCGGGGCGAGCGTGCCGACGGGCACGGTCGCGAGGGCGGCGGGGTCGTGCGGGTCGACGAGACGGACGCGGTCCCCGCCCGCGGCGTCGAGCAGGCGGCGGGTCGCGGCGTCGTCGGCGAGCGTGCCCTCGCTCTCGCGGAGGTTCTCCGCGAGGAAGGCGCGCAGCGGTGCGGCCGGGACGTCGTCGCCGGCGGCGTGCGGCCCGAGGGGGAACGACACGAGGAGGAGCGCGGGCACGCGCTCGCCGCCCGGGCCGTCGCCGGGCTGGAAGTAGGGGAGCGCGAGGACGCGGGCCCCGAGCCGCGCGTAGAACCGGAGCCGCGCGACCGGGTCGCCGTAGGCCTCGCTGCCGGCGTGGTGCGCGGGGTGCTCGACCTCGCCCACGACGACGAGCGGGTCGAGCGCGCGCCAGTCGTCGAGCGCGGCGGTGACGAGGCGGCGCCCGACCCCGCCCCCGCGGCGTCCGGGGGCGATCGCGAGGTAGAGCACGAGGAGGGCGCGTGCGTCGGCGAACCACTCGCCGACCACCCCGGCGACGACGCGGCCCTCCTCGACGACGCCGAGGCTGCGCAGCCGCCCGCTCGCGTGGGCATCGAGCAGCTCCTGCTCGTCGACGAGCTCGGCCGGGGGGAACGACGGCGTGAGGACGTCGCGGTGCAGCGAGCGCAGCAGCGCGGGGTCGGTGAGCGGCACGACGGCGGGGGTGGTCACGCCGACCATCGTCGCGCCCGACGGCGGTCGGCGCGCGCCCGGCCGCGCCGCCGGGGTCCGGCGGCCCCCGTGTACTACCGTGACGAGGTGACCACAGCCGTCTGTCCCGGGTCGTTCGACCCGATCACCCTGGGCCACCTCGACATCGTCCGCCGTGCGCGCGCCCTCTTCGACGAGGTCGTCGTCGGCGTCGCGCGGAACGCGTCGAAGTCGGCGCTCCTGAGCGTCGACGAGCGCGTGGACCTCGCCCGGTCCGCCGTGCGGGACGCGGGGCTGGACGGCGTCCGCGTCGAGGTCGTGCCGGGGCTGCTCGTCGACTTCTGCCGGGAGGCCGGCGCGACGGCGGTGGTCAAGGGCCTGCGCGGTGGCGCGGACTTCGACGCGGAGCTGCCGATGGCGCTGATGAACCGGCACCTCGCGGGCGTCGAGACCGTGTTCGTCGCGGGCGACGCCGCGCTCCTGCACGTGGCGTCGTCGCTCGTGAAGGACATCGCGCGGTACGGGGGACCGGTGGACGACCTCGTCCCGCCGGGGGTGGGCGACGCCGTCCGGGCGGCGCTGGCACGGACGCAGGGGACCAGCAGGTGAGCACGACGGGAAGGACCGGGTACGTGAGCGAGCAGCAGGGCCGACGGCCGACGCACGAGGACCACGCGGGCGAGGAGGCGCAGGTCGGGTTGAACGCGATCCTCGACGACCTCACGCACCTCGTCGAGTCGGCGCGCACGATGCCGATGTCCGCCTCGGTGCTGGTGCACAAGGGCGACGCCCTGGCGCTCCTGGACGAGCTGCGGGGCGCGCTGCCGGAGCAGCTCGCGCACGCGGACGAGGTGCTCGCGCAGGCGGACGCCGTGCTCGAGGACGCGCACCGGCAGGCCGAGGAGATCCTCACGACGGCGCGCGCCCGCGCGATCGAGCTCGTGCAGACGGAGCAGGTCGTGGTCCAGGCGGAGGCGCGCGCCCGCGACATCGTCGCTGAGGCGGAGGAGGCGGCGGCCGTGCTGCGGCGCGACGCCGACGACTACTGCGACCGGCGGCTCGCGGACTTCGAGGTGGACCTCGGCAAGCTCCTCGCGCAGGTCCAGGCGGGCCGCGCGAAGCTCGCGGACCGGCTCGGCGACCGCTTCGGCGACGCCGACGAGTCGCCGTTCCCGGCGACGATGCGCGAGCGCGGCGGCGAGCGCGCGGCCCGCTGACGGGCGCGACGGTCGTCGGGCCCGACGGCCGCCGCGGGCGGCACCGCGACGGTGGCGACCACGGCGTCCGGTGACGTAAGATCGATGTTTGGGCTCGTCGCGTCACGCGTCGACCCGTGCCTGGCACCCGCCGTCGAGCGGTCGCCGGCCCCCGACCATCGTTGACCACCGTCCGCGGGCACCCACGCCTGCGGGCTCCGATCCTGGAGCGCACCATCACCGCCGAGAAGACGTCGCCGCTCGTGCTCGACACGCACGAGCTCGGTCGGCGACCCGGGAGCATGCTGACGGTCCGCCGGACCGTCCCCGCGCCGGCCGACCTCGGGACCGCCGTCATCGGCATCCCCGAGGGCAGCGAGCTCGAGCTCGACCTGCGCCTCGAGGCCGTCATGGAGGGCGTGCTCGTCTCCGGGACGGTGACGGGCCACGCGGTCGGGGAGTGCGTGCGCTGCCTCGACACGGTGCACGAGGACGTCTCGGTCGAGCTCGGCGAGCTGTTCGCCTACCCGGAGCGCGCCAAGGCCGCCCAGGAGTCGGGCGACGACCTGGAGGACGCCGAGGACGTCTACGAGCTGGACGGCGACCTCGCGGACATCGAGCCCGCGCTACGGGATTCGGTCGTCACTGCACTACCATTCAGTCCGGTGTGCCGAGCGGACTGCCCGGGGCTGTGCTCCGAGTGCGGTGCGCGCCTGGCGGACGACCCGGGCCACACCCACGAACTTGTCGACCCTCGGTGGTCGGCGCTGGAGAGCATGTTCGACACCTCGAACGTGTCCGACGAGACGAAAGAGAGCTAGCCGTGGCTGTTCCGAAGCGCAAGATGTCGCGCAGCAACACCCGTGCGCGTCGTTCGCAGTGGAAGACGACCGCCGCGAACCTCACCACCTGCCCGCAGTGCAAGGGCGACAAGCTGTCGCACGCGGCGTGCCCGACGTGCGGTACCTACAAGGGCCGCCAGTACGCCGAGGCGCTGCGCACCGAGCACGCAGGCTGAGGCGCGTGGCACCGGCTGCACCGGCATCCGGTCTTCTCGAGAAGCTCGGGGTCCATCTGGACCCCGAGCTTCTCGTGCTTGCGCTCACGCACCGGTCGTTCGCGCACGAGAACGGCGGCATCCCCACGAACGAGCGTCTCGAGTTCCTCGGTGACACCGTCCTGGGCCTCGTCGTCACGGAGACCCTCTACCGCCGCCACCCCGACCTGTCCGAGGGCGAGCTCGCCAAGATGCGGGCCGCGACCGTCTCGCAGAAGTCGCTCGCCGCGATCGCGCGCCGGCTCGGCCTGGGGCAGTACGTGCTGCTCGGCAAGGGCGAGATCCGCACGCGCGGCAACGACAAGGACTCGATCCTCTCCGACACGGTCGAAGCGATCATCGGCGCGGTCTACCTGAGCCACGGTCTGGAGCCGGCCCGCGGGCTCGTGCTCGAGCTCGTCGAGCCGACGCTCTCGGCAGCGGCCGGCCTCGGTGCCGGGCTCGACTGGAAGACGTCGCTCCAGGAGGCCGCGGCTGCGGCCGGGCTGAGCGCGCCCTCGTACTCGAGCGACGCCGTCGGGCCGGACCACGCGCGGGTCTTCACGTCGTACGTGCACCTCGACGGCCGCCTCTACGGCACGGGCAGCGGGACGGCGAAGAAGTACGCCGAGCAGGAGGCCGCGGAGCGCGCGTACCGCGCGCTCGCGGCGGAGCAGGCCGAGCGCGAGCGCGAGAAGGGGAGCGAGGACGAGGACGGGTCCGCGGCCTCGCCGGTCGCGGCCGAGGACGCCGGTGCCTGAGCTGCCCGAGGTCGAGACCGTCCGCGACGGTCTCGCCCGCCACGTCGTGGGCGCCCGCGTCGTCGACGTGGAGGTGTCCCGCGACTACAGCGTGCGGCGCCACGAGGGCGGGCCGGCGGGCTTCCGCGACGAGCTGCTCGGCCAGCGGTTCGGCGCCGCGGTGCGGCGCGGCAAGTTCCTCTGGCTCCCGCTCGAACCCGCCGCCGGGTCCGACGACGGCCCCGCCGCCGCCCTGCTGGCCCACCTCGGGATGTCGGGCCAGCTCCTCGTCCGCTCGGGCGTCGCGCTCGCCGACCGCTCGCCGCACCTGCGGGTGCGCGTGGTGCTCGAGCACGACGACCGCACCGCGTACGGTGCGCAGGCGCTCGACTTCGTCGACCAGCGCACGTTCGGGCACCTGTCCGTCCAGGACCTCGTGCCGACGCCCGACGGCGCCCCCGGCGGCCTCGGGTCCGACCTCGCCGCGGTCCCGGCTCCGGTCGCGCACATCGGCCGGGACCTGCTCGACCCGTCGCTGCGGCGCGACGACGTGGTGGACGCGATCCGGCGTCGGCGGACGGGCGTGAAGCGCGCGCTGCTCGACCAGACCGTCGTGTCCGGCGTCGGCAACATCTACGCGGACGAGGCGCTGTGGCGCGCCCGGCTGCACTACGCCCGCGCGACGGACACGCTGCGTCGTCCCGAGGCGCACCGCCTGCTCGACGCGGCGGCCGAGGTCATGACGGAGGCCCTGGCGCAGGGTGGCACGAGCTTCGACGCCCTCTACGTCAACGTGAACGGGCAGTCGGGCTACTTCTCGCGGTCGCTCGCGGTGTACGGGCAGGAGGGCGAGCCGTGCCCCCGGTGCGGCACGCCCGTCCGGCGCGACGAGTTCATGAACCGCTCGTCGTACACGTGCCCGCGCTGCCAGCCACGCCCCCGCAACGGCCGCTGGTAGGCCTCCGACAGCGCCCCCGACGCTGAGTTAAGGAAAGAGTCGCGTCCGGTCGACCCGGACGCGACTCTTTCGTGCACTCAGCGGGGGACGACGTTGCGGAGCTCGCGGCCCGCGCGCAGCGCGTCGAGGTTGGCGTTCACCAGCTCCGACGCGCGCTGCGGCCGGTTGCCCGCGACGTGCGGCGTGAGGATCAGGCGCGGCGCGTCCCACAGGGGTGACTCCGCAGGCAGGGGCTCGGACCCGGTGACGTCGAGCGCGGCGCCGCCGAGCCGACCGTCGTGCAGCGCGGCGACGAGCGCGTCCTCGTCGACCGTGGCGCCGCGGCCCACGTTGACGAAGACCGCGTGGTCGGGGAGCTGGTCGATCCGCGCGGCGTCGAACGCGTGCCGCGTCGTGTCGAGGGCGGGCAGGAGCGAGACGAGCACGTCGGTCGAGGCGAGCACGTCGGGGAGGTCGTCGTCGGTCACGACGGGGAAGCCGTGGCGCTCGCCGCGGCCGCTCGCGACGCCCGTCACGTCCGCCCCGAGCGCCGCGAGCAGCGGCGCGAGCCGGGCCGCGATCGAGCCGAAGCCCCACACGGTCACGCGCGCGCCGTCGAGCGTGTAGCGCGCGGCCGTCGCCGGGTCCGCCTGCGCCCGGTTCACCGCGGTGTCCCACCGGTGCTCGCGCTGCGCCGCCCCGAGCACGTCGAGCCGGCGCACGGCCGCGAGGACCAGCGCGAGCGCGTGCTCGGCGACGGGGCCGTCGTGCAGGGACCGGCCCGACGTGATCGTCACGTCCGGCCCGAACCCGGCCGCGAGCACGGCGTCCGGGCCGGCGGCGAGCGTCTGGACCCAGCGCAGGCGCGTGAGCCGCGCCGCGGCGTCGGCCAGGTTCTCCGGGGAGCCGCCCCACACCACGAGCACCTCGGCGTCGGCGTCCTCGGGGCGGAACGGGGCCGCGGCGTCGTACACGACGACCTCGTCGTCCGGGCCGGCGTGCACGTCGAGGGCGATGGTGCCGGGCACGAGGATCTTCAACGCTGCTCCCAGGGGGTCGTCCGTGGTGTGGTCACGACCCCCGCGCTGCGCGGTCGGGCCGCCTCGCGAACGTATCACCGCGGTCGTGGTGGCCCTGTGCCGGCCCGCCGCCAGCCCGCTGCCTGCCCGGCGCTGACCCCGCGCTGACCCCGCGCCCGTGCGGCTCCCGGTCCGCGCCCCCGGCAGGGGCCGGACGACTCCCCAGGCGCGACCTGCCCCGCGGCGATATGTTCGCGGTGTTCCGACGACGCGCCGGCCGCGCGCCGTCCCGGTCGGCCCCGGCGGGGTCACGGCTTCGGGGGTGGGGATGGGCTCGTCCACGGGCGCGCCGACGCACGCTGAGGTGCGCGCGGCGATCACGGCACGGACACCGAAGAACTACATCACGTGGCTCACGCTCGCGTTCATGATCACGTCGTCGGTCGCGAGCCTGCGCGCGGCGCCGACCATGGCGGTCTACGGCCTCGCGGCCGTGTTCCTCTACGTGGTCCCGGCGCTCGTGTTCCTGCTCCCGACGTCGCTCGTGTCCGCCGAGCTCGCGTCGGGGTGGTCCGGCGGCGTGTACCGCTGGGTCGCGGACGGCGTCTCGAAGCCGCTCGGCTTCCTCGCGATCTGGTGCCAGTTCGCGATGACGATCTTCTACTACCCCAGCCTGCTCGGGTACGTCGCGAGCACGTTCGCCTACGTCATCGACCCGAGCCTGGCGAGCAACGGGCTGTACGTGGCGATCGTCATCGTCGTGCTCTTCTGGACGGGCGTGTGGCTCTCGTCCCAGGGCACCAAGACGGTCGCGGGGCTGTCGAGCTGGGGTCTCATCATCGGGACGCTCGTCCCGGCGGCGATCCTCGTCGTGCTCGGCATCGTCTTCCTCGCCCAGGGCAACCCGTCGGCCGCGCCCATGGACGCGCAGCACCTGCTGCCGGCCTGGACCGGGCTCGCGTCCCTGGTGCTCATCGTCAACAACTTCCTGTCGTACGCGGGCATGGAGATGAACGCGGTGCACGTGACGAGCCTGCGCAAGCCGGCGACGGAGTTCCCGCGGTCGATGTTCCTCGCGATCGGGCTCGTGCTCGTGATCTTCATCCTCCCGGCCGTCGCGATCAGCTGGGTGATCCCCGCCGACCAGCTCAGCCTCACCGCCGGGGTGATGCAGGCGTTCGACGCGTTCTTCGCCAACTTCGGCGTGAGCTGGCTGACGCCGGTCCTCGGCCTCATGCTCATCGCGGCGTCGCTCGGCGGCATGCTCACGTGGCTCGCCGGGCCGTCCAAGGGCCTGCTCACGGTCGCGCGCGAGGAGGGCTACCTCCCGCCGTTCCTGCAGCGGCTCAACAAGCACGGCGTCCAGCAGAACATCCTCGTCACGCAGGGCGTCATCACGACCGGTATCGCGCTCCTCTACGCGTTCATCCCGAACGTCTCGAGCGCGTACTGGATCCTGTCCGTCATCACGACGCAGGTGTACCTCGTCATGTACCTGCTGCTGTTCGTCGCGGCGGTGCGGCTGCGCCGTCGTGCGCCCGACCACCCCCGCGGCTACCGCGCGCCCGCGCTGACGCTCCTGTGCGTCGTCGGGTTCTGCGCGTCGGTGGCGGCGATGATCATCGGGTTCGTGCCGCCCGCCCAGTTCTCCAGCGGCAACGTCGGCGTGTACGTGCTCATCGTGGGCGGCGGCCTGGGGATCATCGGGCTGCTCGTCCCAGCGCTCTTCTACCTCCTGCGCAAGCCGTCGTGGCGGGACCCCGAGGCGGCCGCGATCGCGGCCGCGGACGAGGCGGGGGAGGGGGAGGCAGCATGACCACGACCCGGCCCGCCCACGTCCCCGAGCACGAGCCCGAGCCGGTCTCCTCGAAGCGGTGGGTCACGTACACCGCCGTCGCGCTGCTCCTCGTCGCCCTCGGCGCAGTCATGCTGATCGTCTTCGACGACGTGCGGTCCAACCGCGACGCGCGCGAGGCCGAGCAGAAGGCGGCCGAGCTGCACGAGCGGTTCGCCGCGATCGGGATCACCGCCTTCAGCGAGGAGACGATCGCCGACGTCCTCGGCGACGACGGCGGCGGCTTCTGCGCCGACCCGGCCGCGCTCGTCGAGGCGACGGCGAACCTCGGCGCGGCGAACGGGGCCGCCGGCCCGGGCCTGCGGCCCTCCGTGCTCGACGAGCGCCGCCTCGCCGGCGACCGGCTCGTCATCGAGGTCTACTGCCCCGACCAGCTCGACGCGTTCGACGCCTACGTGGACTCGCTCGACCTCGACCCCGGCCGCACCACCGAGCAGGGCAGCGAGGGCACCGACCCCACCACCGGGACCACGACCGAGGAGGACGCGTGAGCCAGCCGAGCACCGGAGCACGACCCGACGTCACCGGGCACGTCGAGGAGGTGCGCGCCGCCGTGCAGGGACTCCTGCCGCGCGCGCTCGACGACCTGCGCACGCTCGTCGCCATCCCGTCCGTCGCCGACGAGCGCCTCTACCCCCGCGCCGAGTGCGAGCGCGCCGCGCGGTGGGTGGCCGACGCGTTCCGCGCCGAGGGGATCGACACGCGCCTGGAGGTCACGCCCGACGGGTCGCAGGTCGTCCTGGGCCACCGTCCCGGACCCGACGGCGCACCCACCGTCCTGCTCTACGCGCACTACGACGTCCAGCCGCCCCTCGACGACGCCGCGTGGACGAGCCCGCCCTTCGAGCTCACCGAGCGCGACGGCCGCCTCTACGGGCGCGGCGCCGCCGACTGCAAGGGGAACGTCGTCACGCACCTCACCGCGTTGCGGGCCCTGCGCGCCCTCGGTGGCGACGACCTCCCCGTCGGGGTCCGGCTCGTCGTCGAGGGTTCCGAGGAGCAGGGGACGGGCGGCCTCGACCGGTGGGTCGAGGCGAACCCCGGGGCGCTCGCGGCCGACGCGATGCTCGTCCAGGACACCGGCAACGCCGAGCTCGGCCTCCCGACGCTCACCGTGACCCTCCGGGGCGCGGCGAACGTCGTCGTGCACGTCGAGGCGCTCGAGGGCGAGATCCACTCCGGGATGTTCGGCGGCGCCGCGCCCGACGCGCTCGCGGCCCTCGTCGCGATCCTCGCGAGCCTGCGCGACGAGCGCGGCGACACGACCATCGACGGCGTGCCGCCCGCCGTCGCGCACGGCACGTGGGACGGCGTCGCGTACGACGAGGACCAGTTCCGCCGCGACGCGGGCGTGCTCGACGGCGTCGGGCTCGTCGGGACCGGCAGCGTCGCCGACCGGCTGTGGGCGCGGCCCGTCGTGACGATCCTCGGGATCGACGCCCCGAGCGTCGTCGGCTCGGCGGCCGCGATCCAGCCGCGCGCGTCCGCGCGGCTCAACCTGCGCGTGCCGCCCGGCGCGGACGCCCAGGACCTGCAGGACAGGCTCGTCGCGCACCTCGAGGCCCACGCCCCCTGGGGGGTCCGGGTGCGGGTCGAGCGCGACGCCGTCGGGCAGCCGTTCGCGGCCCGCACGAGCGGGCACGTGTTCGACACGCTCACGAGGGCGCTCGCGGACGCGTACGGGCGCGAGACGGTCACGGCGGGCCAGGGCGGCTCGATCCCGCTGTGCAACGTGCTCGCGGGCCAGTACCCGGACGCGGAGATCGTGCTGCTCGGCGTCGAGGAGCCCGCGTGCCTCATCCACGCGCCGAACGAGTCGGTCGCGCCCAGCGAGATCGAGAACCTCGCGGTCGGCGAGGCGCTGTTCCTCGCGCGCCTCGGCGAGGGCTGAGCCCGCGGGCTCACCGCACCGCGGGAGCCTCCTGGTCGAGCGCCCAGCGGTAGGCGGGGAGCTCGAGGAGCTCGGCGTGCGTCCCGCGCGCGACGACGCGTGCGGGGGCGCCGTCCGGCGCGCCGTCGGGGGCGCCGAGCAGCAGCACCTCGTCGACCGCCTCCAGCGCGCTCAGCCGGTGCGTCGCGAGGACGACGCCGCGCCGGTCCTGCGCGGCGCGCGTCGTCGCGACGAGGTGCCGCACGAGCGCGTCGGCGCCGGCGGCGTCGAGGTGCTCGGCGGGCTCGTCGAGCAGCAGCAGCGGCGCGGGGGACAGGAGCGCGCGGGCGACGAGCAGACGGCGTCGCTCGCCGCCCGAGACCGTGGTCGCGTCCGGGCCGAGCAGCGTCTCCAGGCCGTCCGGCAGCGCGGCGAGCCACGGGTCGAGCCCCACGGCCCGCAGGGCGGCGTCGGCCTCCTCGGTCGTGACGTCGCCGCGCGCGACGCGCAGGTTCTCCAGCACGGTCGTGTCGAACACGTGCCCGTCCTCAGCGACGAGCACGACGCCGTGCGCCGCGTCCTCGCGCGGCAGGTCGGCCGTCGCGACGCCGTCGAGGAGCACGCGCCCCGCGACCTCCGGGACGAGCCCGGCGGCCGTCGCGAGCAGCGTCGTCTTCCCGACGCCCGACGGCCCGACGACGGCGACCGCGCGCCCCGGCGCCAGCGTGAGGTCCACGCCCTCGACGACGGTGCGTCCCGTGCCCGGCCAGCCGGCCGCGACGTCGTCGAGCACGAGCGACGTGCGCGGGTCCCGGGCCCGGCCCGGGGCGTCGCCGTCGCCGACACCGTGCGCCGGGGACGCGGTCCGGCCCGGCACGGTCGCGGGCGCGTCGAGGAGGCCGACCACGCGCGCGGCGGCCTGCCGCGAGCGGTGGAGCTGGACGGCCGCGGCGGGCAGCGTGTTCGCCGCCTCGAACACGGCGAGGGGCGTGAGGACGATCACCGACAGCTCGACGGGCGCGAGCGTGCCGGCGGTGACGGCCGGGATGCCGAGCAGGAGCGACGCGAGCACCGCGAGGCCGACGGCGAGCGCGGCGATCCCGGCCGCGACCCCGGCGGGGCGGGCGCCGTCGTCGGTCACGCGGGCCAGCGCCCGGTCGGTCGCGCGCAGGTCGTCGAGGCGCGTGCCGAGGCGGCCGGACACGGCGAGCGGCCCGGACTCCTCGAGGATCTCGAGCGTCGTGGCGGTCATCGCCGCGCGCGTCGTGGCGCCGCGCGCCTCGACCTCGCGCGCCGACCGGGCGGAGAGCCACGGCGCGACGACGGCGGCGAGCAGCAGGCACAGCGCGAGCGCGACCCCGGCCGCGGGCAGGAACGCGCCCACGAGCACGACGGACCCGACCGACACGGCGAGCGCGACCCCGGCGGGCACGAACGCGCGCACGACGACGTCGCCGACCGCGTCGACGTCCGCGCCGACGCGCGCGAGCAGGTCGCCGCGCCGCAGCCCGACGAGCGCGGCGGGCGAGCCCTGGGCGAGCGCGGTGTAGAGGTTGGCGCGCAGGGACGCCATGCCCCGCAGCGCGACGTCGTGCGAGGCGAGCCGCTCCAGGTACCGGAAGACGCCGCGCGAGATGCCGAACGCGCGCACGCCCACGACGGCGACGGACAGCGTGAGGACGGGCGGCATCTGCGAGGCGCGCGCGATGAGCCACGCCGCGGCCGCCGCGAGACCGACGGCGCTCCCGAGCGAGAGCGTGCCGAGCACGACCGCCCACACGACGCGGCGCCAGCGCACGTCGAGCAGCCCGACCGCCCGCCACAGCGGGTCGGCGGCGAGGCGGGCACGAGGTCCGGTCACGGGACGCTCCCCTCGGGGGTCGTGGAGGCGGGGGCGCCGACGGTCACGGCGGTGGCGTCGGGGTCAGCCGGGGCGTCGTCGGCGCCCGCCGGGGACGGGTCGAGCGGCGCGGAGCGGACCTCGACGACGTCGTCCGCGGCGCGCACGAGCGAGGCGCGGTGCGCGACCACGACGACGGTGCGCCCCTGGTCGCGGAACGCGCGCACGGCGTCGAGCACGACCTGCTCGCCCCGTGCGTCCAGGTGCGCCGTCGGCTCGTCGAGCACGACGAGCGGGACGCGCGCGGGGTCGCCGAGCAGCGCCGCGGCGAGCGCGACGCGCTGGCGCTGGCCCACGCTCAGCCCGACGCCGCCGCGCCCGACCTCGGTGTCCCAGCCCGCGGGCAGCGTGGCGAGCACCGTGTCGAGGCCGGCGGTGCGCGCCGCGCGGTCGAGGTCGGCGTCGGTGACGTCGAGGCCGCCGGCGACGACGTCGCGCAGCCGCCCCGGCGCGAGCACGGGGCGCTGGGGGAGCCACGCGACCTGGGGCCAGTACGTCTCGGGGTCGACGTCGGCCAGGTCGAGCCGGGCGCCGTCCGGCGCGGTGAGGGTCGCGGCGCCGCGGTCGGGCCGCACGAGGCCGAGGAGGACCATCGCCGTCGTCGTCTTGCCCGCGCCGCTCGGCCCGGTGAGGGCCACGACGCGGCCCGACGACGTCCCCAGCCGGAGCTCGAGGTCGAGGTCGGCGGGCGCGAGCACGTCGCGCTCCCCGGCCCGCACGCTCACGCCGCGCAGGGCGAGCGTCGTCCCGGCGAGCGCGGGCGCGGGCGCGGTGCCTCGCGCGGGCGCGTCCTCGTCGAGGACGGCGAAGGCCTGCTCGGCCGCGGCGATCCCGTCGGTCGAGGCGTGGAAGTGCAGGCCGACCTGGCGCAGCGGGAGGTAGACCTCGGGCGCGAGCACGAGCACGGTGAGCGCCGGCTCGAGCTCCATGCCGCCGTGCACGAGGCGCAGGCCCACACCGACGGCCACGACGGCCACGGACAGGGTCGTGAGGAGCTCGAGCACCATGCCGGAGAGGAACGCGACGCGCAGCGTGCCCATCGTGGCGCGGCGGTTGGCCTCGCCGAGCGCGCGCACGCGCCGCTCGGGGCCGCGGGCGCGGCCGAACGCGAGGAGCGTCGGCAGGCCCGCGAGCAGGTCGAGCACCTGCGCGCCGAGCCGCTGCATGACGACGAGGCGCCGCTCCGACGTCCCCGCGGTGAGGCGCCCGACGAGCGTCATGAAGATCGGGACGAGCGGGATGGTCACGGCGATGATCACGGCCGAGACCCAGTCCAGGCCCAGCACGACGGCGAGCGTCGCGGGCGTGACCGTGGCGGCGAGCAGGAGCTGGGGCAGGTACCGCACCATGTAGGGCTCGAGCTGGTCGAGCCCGCGGGTCGCGAGCGTCGCGACCTCGGGGCCGCGTCCCGACGCGAGCCAGCGCGGGCCGAGCGCCACCGCGTGCGTGACGACCTGCTCGCGCAGCTCGGCGACGGTACGCGTCGCGGCACGCAGCGCGAAGCGTTCCTGCGCCCACGAGGTGCCGGCGCGCGCGGCGACGACGGCGGCGAGCAGCCCGACCCGCGGCCCGAGGTCGGCCAGGTCGGCCGTCCCCTGGACGGCCGGCGCGAGGACCGACGCGAGGACGAGGGCCTGGGCGACGACCAGGGCCGCCGTGGCGAACCCGAGCACCGCCGTCAGGACGACGTACCCTCGCGCGGCCCGCGCGTGGCGCAGGAGCCGCGGGTCGAGCGGCTTCACGAGCCGGAGCCTCCGCCGTCGGTCAGGCCGCGGCCGGTCGAGCCGCCCGAGGAGGCCCCGCCGAACGCCGCCTCGCGGACCTTCTTGAGCGACAGGCCCGCGGGCGCGGGGATGTCCTTCGTCGACAGGCGGCGGCGGAACACCCAGTACGTCCACGACTGGTAGGCGATGACGAGCGGCGTGAGGATCACGGCGACCCACGTCATCACGGTGAGCGTGTAGTCGGTCGACGACGCGTTGTGCACCGTCAGCGAGTTCGCCGGGTCGACGGCGGGCATCACGTCGGGGTACATCGAGCCGAAGATCAGCACGACGGCGGCGACGATCGTCAGGGCCGACGCCGTGAACGCGCGTCCCTCGGAGCCCTTGCGGTTCGCGAGGAGCGTCGTCACGAGCCCGGCGGCGGCGAGCACGACGGCGGCCCACGTCCAGGGCACCGAGTACGCGACCTGGGCCCAGACGGCCCAGCCGCCGGCGAGCACGAGCGCGGCCACGCCGAAGACGGAGGCGTGCTGACGAGCGCGGGCGCGGATCTCGCCGTCGGTCTTGAGCGCGACGAAGACCGAGCCGTGCAGCAGGAACAGGCTCAGCGTGACGAGACCGCCGAGGAGCGCGAACGGCGACAGGAGCGAGAAGAAGCCGCCGACGAACTGGTGGTCGGCGTCGAGCTGCACGCCGCGCACGAGGTTGGCGAACGCGACGCCCCACAGCACGGCCGGGACCCACGACCCGACCTGGATCGCGACGTCGCAGCGGCGCGCCCAGCCCTCGTCGCGGATCTTGCCGCGGTACTCGAACGCGACGCCACGCACGATGAGCGCGACGAGGATGAGCAGGAGCGGCAGGTAGAAGCCGGAGAAGAGGGTCGCGTACCACTCGGGGAAGGCGGCGAACGTCGCACCGCCCGCGGTGAGCAGCCAGACCTCGTTCCCGTCCCAGACGGGGCCGATAGTGTTGATGAGGACGCGGCGCTCCTTCTCGCGGTGCTCCTTGTCACCGCGCGGGAGGATCGACAGCAGCATGCCGACCCCGAAGTCGAAGCCCTCGAGCACGAGGTAGCCGGTCCACAGGACCGCGATGAGCACGAACCAGACGACGGCGAGATCCACGATGTCTCCTGAGTTTTCTGGGCGGGTTCAGGCGCGTCGGGTCAGTACGCGAAGGACAGCGGACGGTCGGCGTCCTCGGAGTCCTCGTCCGGCGGCTCCTGGGCCTCCGGGGACTCGTCGCGGACCGTGAGCGGGACGCCCTCGATCGCGTAGCGCCGCATGAGCGTGAACCAGACCGCGGCCAGCGCCCCGTAGACGAGCGTGAAGACGATCATCGACGTGAGCACGACGCCGGGGCTCACCACGGTGGAGACGCCACGTTCCGTGAGCAGCCGGATCTGGTCGATGCCCGTCGGGTTCGGCGCGACGACCCAGGGCTGGCGGCCCATCTCGGTGAAGATCCAGCCGAACGAGTTCGCGAGGAACGGCATGGGGATGGCGATGAGGCCGACGCGCGCGAACCACTTGTTGTCCGTGACCCGGCCCTTGCGGGTGAGCCACAGCGCCATGAGCGCGAGGAGCACGGAGCCGGCGGCCATGCCGATCATGAGGCGGAACGACCAGTAGGTCATCGCGAGGTTCGGCGTGTACGTGACGGGGTCGCCGGAGGCGGTGACGTCGCCGTAGCGCTCGGTCATCTGCTCCTGGACGTCCTCGACGCCGGGCAGGTAGGACTCCGGTCCGGAGAAGTGGCCCGTCCCGAGGTACGACGCGAGGCCGGGGATCTCGATGAGGTGCGTGACGTTCTCGCACGAGTTCGACAGGTCGCCGATCGTGAGGATGGAGAACGCGGCACCTTCCGAGCCCTGGCACAGCGCCTCGGCCGACGACATCTTGCCGGGCTGCTGCTCGTACATGATCTTGCCCTGGATGTCACCGGAGACGGCGACCCCGAGCCCGCCGACGAGCATGGCGATGACGCCGAGGGTGACGGCCGGGCGGTAGACGTCGCGCGCGAGCTCGACGTTCTCCGCCTTGCGGGTGCGCACGAGGCGGACCATCCACCAGGCGGCGATGCCCGTGACGAACGTGCCGGCCGTGAGGAAGGTGGCCGTGATCTGGTGCGGGAACGCGGCCCAGAGGGTGTTGTTCGTGAGGACGGCGCCGATGTCGTTCATCTCGGCGCGCCCCGTCTCGGGGTTGTAGATCGCGCCGACCGGGTGCTGCATCCACGAGTTCGCGGCGAGGATGAAGAACGCGGAGAGGTTGGTCGCGATCGCGACGGCCCAGATGCACGCGAGGTGCACCTTCTTGTTGAGGCGGTCCCACCCGAAGATCCACAGGCCGAGGAACGTCGACTCGATGAAGAACGCGGCGAGCGCCTCCATGGCGAGCGGGGCGCCGAACACGTCGCCGACGAAGCGCGAGTACTCGCTCCAGTTCATGCCGAACTGGAACTCCTGCACGATGCCGGTCACGACGCCGAGCGCGAAGTTGATGAGCAGCAGCTTGCCGAAGAACTTCGTCAGGCGCAGCCACCGCTCGTTGCCGGTGCGGACCCACGCCGTCTGCATGATCGCGACGAGGGGCGAGAGCCCGATCGTCAGCGGGACGAAGATGAAGTGGTAGACGGTCGTGATGGCGAACTGCCACCGCGCCAGGGCTAGGGCATCCACGTGCGCTCCTCGGGGGGCCCGACCGGGTCGGGGAAGGACAACGGGGTCTGGGGAGTGTTGTCGGAGCAGGCGGTCGGGCGACCGGCCGTCTCCTCCGACGGTAGTGCCAATCTGCCGCATCGGCAGGCGCGGAAATGACGCTGAGTGCTGAAAACACGCCGCTTGTGACTATGTTCACAAGGTCCCGGGACGTTGGTCCCGGGTCGGCGGGACCGGTGGCCCGGGGCGCGGTGCGTGTCGCCCGGGTTCGTCCGCACCCCTGTGCGATACTGGGCGGAGCCGGGAGGGCTCCGCATCGCTCACCCGGCGAGCACGAGATCGCGGCACCAGCGGACCGCGGCAGTCGGCGCGCCGACCGGGGCGAAGGGCCCGGGTGGCAGGCGCCCGCGCCGCGCACGCGGACCGCGGCCGTGACCGACGACTTCCGTCGCCGGACGACGCGCTCCGGTGCGCTCGTCCCGAGCGACGACCGACCGCCCGACGGGCCGTACGGTGCGGGGCGGTCCCTGTGGCAGCAGGAGCACGACGCGTGACGCTCGACAGCACCTCCGACAGCACCCCCTCAGAGCCGACGGCGGACTCCGTCGCGGACCGGGCCGAGAGCCCGACGACCCCGGCGCGCAAGCCCGCGCGCCGTCGTGCGACGCGCAGCGCGGCACCGCCGCAGACGCCGCCCGCGGCGACGGCTGCCTCCGACGTCGCCGAGCCCGCGGCGGCCACCGCGGACTCGACCCCGGCGCCCGAAGCGCCCGCGGGCGCACCCGAGGCCGAGGCCACGACCAAGCCTGCGCGCCGGTCGCGCCGCGCGACCCGCACCACGCCGTCCGTCGCCGCTCCGGCGGCCGACGCGGCCCCCGCCGCCCCGACCGCTGCGGCGGCTCCGGCGACCGACGACGTCCCGGCGGAACCGTCGGCGACGGAGCCCGCCCCCCGCGCCCGCACGACGCGCCGCGCCCAGGGCGGCGGCAAGAAGGCGAAGGCCCCGGCGGCCGACGCGCCGCTCGACGTCCTCTCCGAGTTCGGCCTCAGCGCACCGCCCGCTGCCGAGCAGGCCCCCGCCCCGGCCGTCGCGCCCGACGCCGACGCCCTGCTGGGCGCTGCAGACGCTCCGCGGCGCGCCAAGCGCACCCGCGCGACGCGCACGACCACGGCCGCCCCGGCCGTCGAGGCCGCGCCGGTCACGGAGCCGGACGCCTCGCCCGCCGACGCTGCGCCGTCGGCCACCGAGCCCGCGCCTGCCACCGAGCCCACGGCGGCCGAGCCGGTCGAGGCTCCCGCCGCGAAGAAGCCCGCGCGCCGGTCGCGCCGCGCGACCTCCGCGGCGGCTCCGGCTGCCGAGACGCCGGCCGCGGAGACCCCGGCCCCGGCGGTGGAGGATGCGCCGTCGGCCGCTGAGCCGACGCCTGCCGAGGCGGAGGCGCCGACCTCCGCGGAGCCCGCGAAGAAGCCGGCGCGCCGGTCGCGCCGCGCCACCTCGAAGCCCGCCGCCGAGGCGGCAGCGGAGGCGACCGTCGCGGCCGAGAGCCCGGCCGCGGCCGAGAGCCCGGCTGCGCCCGCGTCGTCGGCCCCGGCCGACGGCCCGGCGTCGCCCGCCGCGACGGGCGCGGGGACCAGCACCCCGCGCCTCGCGACGACCGCGCTGCTGTTCCAGGCGCCCGACCCGGCCGCCGCGCCGCGCCGGCCGCGCCGTGCGCAGAGCCCGGCCGGGCCGCCGCGCCACGTCGAGCCCGCCGCCTCGGCGCCCGCGACGACGGAGCCGACCGCGGCGGCTGAGCCGACCGCGGCGACGGAGCCCACGGCGACGCCCGAGCCCGCCACCGCGACCCGCGGCCGCCGGGGCCGGAAGGCGTCGGCGCCCGAGTCCCGCGCGACCGAGTCCCGCGCGGCCGAGCCGCAGACGGCCGAGCCGTCGACCCCGGCCGAGCCGCCCACCGCCGCCGAGCTCGTCCTCACGGGCGAGGACGCGGCCGCGGTCGAGGAGATCGAGGCCATCGAGTCCGAGCTCGTCGCCGAGGGCGTCGAGGTCCCCGAGGACGCGTTCGGGCCGGAGGACTTCGTCGAGCTCGACGAGGCCGAGGAGCCCGAGGAGCAGCCCTCGACCGACGACGCCGACGCCGAGTCCGGCCCGCGCCGCCGTCGCCGCCGTGGTGGCCGCGGGCGTCGTGGTCGTCCGGACGGGGCGCGCGACCAGGACCGCGAGCAGGACCGCGACCAGGACGAGGACGACGCCACGCCGTCGGCGCAGGACGACGAGCCGGTCGACACCGGCGCGTCGGCCGACGTCGAGGAGAGCGACCAGGAGCCCGGGGACGCCGAGCAGGGTGACGACGAGGCCGGCGGGAGCCGTCGCCGTCGCCGTCGCCGCCGGGGCAGCAGGAGCGAGGGCGAGGCGACCACGACGCGCTCGCGTCCGCGCGAGCGCAGCCTCGCCGACGAGGTCACCGCGCTCAAGGGCTCCACGCGTCTGGAGGCGAAGCGCCAGCGCCGCCGCGAGGGCCGCGACGCGGGTCGTCGTCGTCAGATCATCACCGAGGCGGAGTTCCTCGCGCGCCGCGAGTCGGTCGAGCGGTCGATGGTCGTGCGCGAGCGCGACGGTCGCACGCAGATCGCCGTGCTCGAGGACGGCGTGCTCGTCGAGCACTACGTCTCGCAGCAGTCGCAGGCGTCGATGGCGGGCAACGTGTACCTGGGCCGCGTCCAGAACGTGCTGCCCAGCATGGAGGCCGCGTTCATCGACGTCGGCAAGGGCCGCAACGCGGTCCTGTACGCGGGCGAGGTGAACTGGGACGCGGCCGGGCTCGAGGGCCAGCCGCGCCGCATCGAGCAGGCGCTCAAGTCGGGCGACTCCGTGCTCGTGCAGGTCACCAAGGACCCGATCGGGCACAAGGGCGCGCGCCTCACGTCGCAGATCACGCTCGCGGGCCGCTACCTCGTGTTCGTCCCCGGCGGCGGCATGACCGGCATCAGCCGCAAGCTCCCGGACACCGAGCGCAACCGCCTGAAGAAGATCCTCAAGGAGGTCGTGCCCGACGGCGCGGGCGTCATCGTGCGCACCGCCGCCGAGGGTGCGAGCGAGGAGGAGCTGCGCGCCGACGTCGAGCGCCTGCGCGGCCAGTGGGAGGCCATCGAGAAGAAGTCGAGGAGCGCGTCGGCCCCCGCCCTGCTCCAGGGCGAGCCGGACCTCGCGATCCGCGTCGTCCGCGACATCTTCAACGACGACTTCAGCTCGCTCGTCGTCGAGGGCGACGGGGCGTGGTCGGAGATCTCGACGTACGTCGAGGAGCTCGCGCCCGACCTGCGCGAGCGCGTCTCGAAGTGGACGGGCACGCAGGACGTCTTCACGGTGCACCGCGTCGACGAGCAGCTCGCGAAGGGCATGGACCGCAAGGTCTGGCTGCCCTCGGGCGGGTCGCTGGTCATCGACCGCACCGAGGCGATGACCGTCGTCGACGTCAACACCGGCAAGTTCACCGGCTCGGGCGGCACGCTCGAGGAGACCGTGACGCGCAACAACCTGGAGGCGGCCGAGGAGATCGTCCGCCAGCTCCGGCTGCGCGACATCGGCGGCATCATCGTCATCGACTTCATCGACATGGTGCTCGAGTCGAACCGCGACCTCGTGCTGCGCCGCCTCGTCGAGTGCCTGGGCCGTGACCGGACCAAGCACCAGGTCGCAGAGGTGACGTCGCTGGGCCTCGTCCAGATGACGCGCAAGCGCGTGGGCCAGGGCCTCGTCGAGGCGTTCAGCGAGACGTGCGAGCACTGCCACGGGCGCGGGTTCATCGTGCACACCGACCCGATCGAGAAGTCGGGCGGCAACCGCGGCAACCACGACCACGGCAACCACGGCAACGGCAACGCCGCGGGCAACGGGGGCGGTGCCGCCGCCGACGAGCCCGCCGAGGGCGGTCGCTCCCGGTCGCGCCGCAAGCGCGGCTCCGGCTCCGGCTCGGGCGCCGCGGCGCCGAAGGACACCGGGATCACCCTCCCGCAGCCGGCCGTCCCGGTCCTGCCGGAGGTCACGTCGGAGGCGCGGGCCGCGGTCAAGGCCACGCTCGCGACGATCGCGGCGGCCGCGGCGCACGCCCACGAGCACGACGGCGCCGAGGCGCCGGCGGACGGCTCGGCGCAGGCCGCACCGGCGGCGGGCGACGACGGCGCGTCGGAACCGGCCGAGAGCTGAGCGGTGCGGCAGGGGCGGGGGTCTGCGGGCCCCCGCCCCTGGTGCGTCTCCCCGGGCGGTCCTGCTGCCCTCTCTCCCAGGGGGTGCGGGGGCGGAGCGCGCCCTCCGGGGGTCGGTCCCGGGCCGTCTTCGTGCACGTCACCCGCACCTGGCATCATGCGCGCATGGGTTACGACCTCTCGGGCCGCCTCGTCGTCGGCGTCGCCTCGTCCGCACTGTTCGACCTCACCGAGTCCGACCGCGTGTTCCGCACGCAGGGAGAGGCGGCGTACCGCGACTTCCAGGAGCGCCACCGCGACGACGCGCTGGCCCCCGGCGTCGCCTTCGGGTTCGTGCGCCGCCTGCTCGCGCTCAACGACCTCGCGCCCTCCGCCGACGACCCGCTCGTCGAGGTCATCGTCATGTCCCGCAACTCCCCGGAGACCGGCCTGCGCGTCATGCGCTCGGTGCGGCACCACGACCTCGACATCACGCGCGCCGTGTTCCGCCAGGGGCGCAGCCCGCACGAGTTCATCCGTCCCCTGCACGTGGACCTCTTCCTCTCGGCCGACGAGCGCTCCGTGCGCGACGCCGTCGACCTGGGCCTGCCCGCGGGGTACGTGCTCGACCCGACGTTCGCGGACGAGGAGGGCGACGAGCTGCGCATCGCGTTCGACTTCGACGGCGTCCTCGCCGACGACTCCTCGGAGCGTCGCTACCAGGACGGCGGGCTCGCGTCGTTCCGCGAGCACGAGGCGCTCAACGCCGACGTGCCGCTCGGCCGGGGGCCGCTGCGTGAGCTCCTCGTCGGCATCCACCGCGTGCAGGTCGTCGAGCGCGAGCGGCACGCGGCCGACCCGTCGTACCGGCCGCGCGTGCACGTCTCGCTCGTCACGGCCCGCTCGGCCCCGGCGCACGAGCGCGCGGTCGCGACGCTCTCCTCGTGGGGCGTGACGGTCGACGACGCGTTCTTCCTCGGGGGCGTGGACAAGGGCGGCGTGCTCGAGGTGCTGCGACCGCACATCTTCTTCGACGACCAGCGCGCCGTGGTCGAGGCGGCGCGCCGGGTCGCGCCGTCGGTCCACGTGCCGTACGGCGAGCTGAACCGCGGCGTCCTGCCGACCGACCCGGCGCTCGACGCGCGGCCGACGCGCGCGGCCGACGTCGCGCCGCCCGCGCCCGGTCGCCGCGAGGCGGCCACCCCGCCCGCGCCCGGCGCGTCGGCGGAGCGCGACGCGGACGACGAGCGGCCGGGCCGCGGCCCGGCAGGGGAGCAGCCGATCGAGCCGGCCGAGGAGCGGCCCGAGCAGGTCGGCCGCCCGTCGGGCACCGGGACGCGCGAGCTCCCGCTCGTCCGGTCCGTCCCGGGGATCGGCGGGCCCGGGCTCGCCGGGATCGCGGCGGGACCGCCCGCGCCCGAGCCCGCGCTGGAGGGAGAGCGGTCGGCGCCGGACGCCCGGGCCGACGACGGCGACGCCGCCCCGGAGGCGTCCGGCGTCGAGCGGGCAGACGCCCCGGCTGACGCGGGTACCCCCGCCCCGTCCGGTACGACGCTCCTCAGCCGCCGGGACGCGCGGCCCGGCGCCCCGGACCGCGTCTCCGTCCTCGGCCCGGCCGGCGAGCCGAAGCCGCTGCCGGTCCGGCCGTCGTCGAACGGCGGCGCGCGCCACCACTGAGCCGGTGGTTCACTGCTCGCATGAGCGACGCGGCACGCCCGGGCGCCCCCGGCACCGTTCCCGGGGCCGGTGACGCAGGGCTCCCGACGGTCCGCCCCGGTGGGCGCGTCGAGGTCGTGTGCGGCCCGATGTTCGCCGGCAAGACGGAGGAGCTCCTGCGCCGGGTCCGGCGTGCGGAGGTCGCCGGGCGGCGCGTCGAGGTGGTCGGGCACGTCCTCGACACCCGGCGCGGCACCGGGACCGTGAGCTCGCACTCGGGCCTCGCGATCCCCTCGCGCACCGCGCGCGACGCGCCCGACCTCGAGCGGATCGTCCGCGGCGCCGGGGCGCTCGACCTCGTCGCCGTCGACGAGGCGCACTTCTTCGGGCCGGGGCTCGTCGACGTCGTCCAGCGGCTCGCGGACGACGGGCTCGTCGTGGTCGTCGCCGGGCTCGACGTCACGTTCGACGCGCGACCGTTCGAGCCCTTGCCCACGCTCGCGGCGCTCGCCGAGCGCGTCGACAAGCTCACGGCGGTGTGCGCGGTGTGCGGCGAGGACGCCGCGTTCCACGTGCGCGTCGTCCGGGAGCCGGAGCCCGACGGCCGCGGGGCGGGCGACCCGCTCGCGCCCGTCGCGGAGCACGTGGGCGGCGCGGAGAGCTACGAGGCGCGCTGCCGGGTGCACCTGACGGGTGCCCCGTGGCGTCCTCAGGACGGTGGCGAGGCCGGTCCCGGCGCGTCCTCGACGAGCGGGACGAACGAGTAGGAGCCGTGCTCGCTCACCCGCACCCCGCCCGGGGCGTCGGGGTCGCGCACGACGACGAGCATCGTGTGCCGCACCGGGACGACCATGCGCCCGCCGGGCACGAGCTGGTCGACGAGGGCGCGGGGGAGGGCGTCGGCGGCCGCGGAGACGAGCACCCGGTCGTACTGCTCGCCCGGCGTGCCGAGCACGCCGGGCGTCGCGAGGACGAGGCGCGCCCACGGCGCGCGCACGGCGGCGAGGTTCGCCGCGCCCCACGCGGCGAGGTCGGCGTGGCGCTCGACGCCCAGCACGTACCCCGTCGGTCCGACGAGCCGCGCGAGCAGCGCCGTCGTCCAGCCCGACCCGGCGCCGACGTCGAGCACGCGGGCACCGGGGACGACGTCGAGCAGGCGCAGCATCGCCGCCACCGTCGACGGCTGCGAGCTGGTCTGGCCGTGGCCGATGGCGAGCGGTCGGTCCTGCGCGGCCCAGCGCCGTTGCGCGCGAGGGAGGAAGCCACGGCGGTCGACCGCGCGCAGGGCCGCGACGACGGCGTCGTCCGGGCGTGCGTCGTCGGGCGGGACCGCGGGGCGCATGCGACCACCTCCACCGCCAGCGTAGGCACGACGGCGGGCCCGCGCGCCCGGGTGGGACGGGCCGGGTCCGGAGCGGGAGGCGCCCCGGTGGCGCGGGCGCGCGGACGGCGGGATGCTCGACGGGTGCGCGGGCGCGCCGGTGCGCCCGCCCTGGACCGGGGAGCCGGCATGAGCGGAACGGTGGCACGGATCACGCACATCAGCGCGCGGTCGGACACGAGCTTCGAGGACGCCGTGCGGATCGGCGTCGAGCGCGCCGCGAGCACGCTGCGCAACGTCTCGGGCGCGTGGGTCAAGGAGCAGAAGGTGGACGTGGCCGACGGCCGCATCACGGCCTGGCAGGTCGTGCTGGAGGTCACGTTCGTCCTCGAGTAGGGTCGGCTGACGGCCTCGTCGCGCGGAGGCGCCCGCCGTCGGCGGTCCTCGGTGCGACGCCCGGTGCGCGGCCCGGAGCGGTCGCCCGCGCCGGGGTCCGTGCGCGCCATTTGACCAGGACGCCCTGCGGTCCGTAATCTTGGACGTCGGCGCGCCCAGGCGCGCCGGTCCCGTGTGCCCACGGACGACTCGCACTCGCACGCCGCGGCGTGGTCGGAGTCTCCAAGACGAACTCGCCGTGACGAGCACGCCAAGACTAGGAGAGATGAGCAGCAACGTGGTGTACGCGATCGTCAAGGCCGGTGGCCGGCAGGAGAAGGTTTCCGTCGGCGACATCGTCGTGGTGGACCGGGTGTCCGCCAAGGCCGGTGAGTCCCTCGAGCTGCCCGCTCTCCTGCTGGTGGACGGGGAGAAGGTGACCACCGACGCGGCGAAGCTCGCGAAGGTCAAGGTCACCGCCGAGGTCGTGCGGGACGAGAAGGGTCCGAAGATCACGATCCTGCGGTACAAGAACAAGACCGGTTACCGCCGTCGTCAGGGTCACCGTCAGCAGCTGACCCGCCTCAAGGTCACCGGCATCAAGTGATCTCGCCCGGCGCGAGCTAGCGGCCCCGGGCCGCGCCGCGCCGACGGCACCCTCCCTCAGCAGACCAGCACGAAAGCAGGTTCGTCATGGCACACAAGAAGGGCGCGAGCTCCTCGCGCAACGGTCGCGACTCGAACGCCCAGCGCCTCGGCGTGAAGCGCTTCGGCGGGCAGGTCGTCAAGTCGGGCGAGATCATCGTCCGCCAGCGCGGCACCCACTTCCACCCCGGTGAGAACGTCGGCCGCGGCAAGGACGACACGCTGTTCGCCCTGGCCGCCGGCGCGGTCCAGTTCGGCACCCGTCGCGGCCGCAAGGTCGTCGACATCGTCTCCGCCGAGGGCTGAGCGACAGCCACAGAGGCTTCGAGCAGGAGGGGCGCACCGACGCGGTGCGCCCCTCCTGCCGTTTCCGGCGCCCGCCCCGCGGGCCGCACCACCCGCCGCGACCGCGGCACCGCACGACCCACCTCTGAGAGGATCCCTCCATGGCCAGCTTCGTCGACCGTGTCGTCCTGCACGTCTCCGGCGGCGACGGGGGGAACGGGTGCGCCTCGGTCCGGCGCGAGAAGTTCAAGCCGCTCGCCGGCCCCGACGGCGGCAACGGCGGTGACGGCGGCACCGTCCGGCTCGTCGTCGACGCGCAGACCACGACGCTGCTCGAGTACCACCACTCGCCGCACCGGCACGCGACGTCGGGCACCCAGGGCATGGGCGACGACCGCGACGGCGCCAACGGGGAGGACCTCGTCCTGCGCGTCCCCGACGGCACGGTCGTCAAGTCGCCCGACGGCACGGTGCTCGCCGACCTCGTCGGCGACGGCGCCGAGTACGTCGTGGCCGAGGGCGGCCGCGGCGGTCTCGGCAACGCGGCGCTCTCGTCGCCGCGCCGCAAGGCGCCGGGCTTCGCCCTGCTCGGCGAGCCGGGCGAGGAGCGGGACGTCGTCCTCGAGCTGAAGACCATCGCGGACGTCGCGCTCGTCGGGTACCCGAGCGCGGGCAAGTCCTCGCTCGTCGCCGCCATCTCCGCCGCGCGCCCCAAGATCGCCGACTACCCGTTCACGACGCTCGTGCCCAACCTGGGGGTCGTGCAGGCCGGCTCGGCGCGCTTCACCGTCGCGGACGTCCCGGGCCTCATCCCGGGCGCGAGCGAGGGCAAGGGCCTCGGCCTGGAGTTCCTGCGCCACATCGAGCGCACCGCGGTGATCGTGCACGTGCTCGACTGCGCGACGCTCGAGCCCGGCCGGGACCCGATCAGCGACCTCGACGTCATCGAGGCGGAGCTCGCCGCCTACGCGCAGGACCTCGAGATCGAGGGCGGGCGGGTGCCGCTCACCGAGCGTCCGCGCCTCGTCGTCCTCAACAAGATCGACGTCCCCGAGGCGCGCGACCTGGCCGAGCTCGTCAAGCCGGACCTCGAGGCACGCGGGCTGCGGGTGTTCGAGATCTCGACCGCGAGCCACGAGGGCCTGCGCCCGCTGACGTACGCGCTCGCCGAGCTCGTGGAGAAGGCGCGCGCCGAGGCGCCCGCCCCCGAGCCGACGCGCGTCGTGCTGCGGCCGCGCGCGGTCGACGAGGCCGGGTTCACGGTCAAGCGCAAGGGCGGGGCGACCGACTACTGGTTCGAGGTGCGCGGCGCCAAGCCGGAGCGCTGGGTCCGTCAGACGGACTTCTCCAACGACGAGGCCGTGGGCTACCTCGCGGACCGCCTCGCCCGCCTGGGCGTGGAGGAGAAGCTGTTCGAGGCGGGCGCCGTCGCGGGCGACGAGGTGCGCATCGGCAGCGACGTCAACGCGGTCGTCTTCGACTGGGAGCCGACGCTCATGACGGGCTCCGAGCTGCTCGGCGGCCCGCGCGGCTCCGACAACCGCCTCGACGAGAGCCTGCGCCCGACCCGGTCGGAGAAGCGGCGCGAGCACCACGAGCGCATGGACGCCAAGGCGGAGGCCCGGCGCGAGCTGTGGACCGAGCGCCAGGCGGGCACCTGGACGGACCCCGAGTCCGACTGACCCCGGCGTCGTCCGCGCTGCCGAGGGCCCGGTTCCCCGCGGGGACCGGGCCCTCGCCCGCGCCCGGAGGCCTCGTCGGCGCGGCCCGGGAGCGGGCCGGTCGCGGGCCGGTCGCGGGCACAGGCGTCCTGGTCCGTGAAATCGTGCGCGACGGCGGCCCCCCGGCGGCGATGATGGGCGCGTGAACGCGCTGTCCTCCCGCTCCGAGATCGCCTCCGCCCGCCGCGTGGTCGTGAAGATCGGCTCGTCGTCGCTCACGGGCGCCGACGGCCACCTCGACCTCGCGGCCCTGCGGGCGCTCGTCGACGTCCTCGCGGCCCGACGCGCGGCCGGCGGCCAGGTCGTGCTGGTCACGTCCGGCGCCATCGCCGCCGGGATCGGCCCCCTCGGGCTCGCGAGCCGACCGCGCGACCTCGCGACGGCGCAGGCCGCGGCGTCGGTCGGCCAGGGCATGCTCGTCGCCCGGTACACCGAGGCCTTCGCGGGGCACGGGCTGCGTGTCGGGCAGGTGCTGCTCACCGCGGAGGACACGGTGCGCCGCGGCCACTACCGCAACGCCCAGCGCTCGCTCGAGCGCCTGCTCGACCTCGGCGTCGTGCCCGTGGTCAACGAGAACGACGCCGTCGCGACCGACGAGATCCGCTTCGGCGACAACGACCGGCTCGCCGCGCTCGTCTCCCACCTCGTGCGGGCGGACGCCATGGTCCTGCTCACGGACGTCGACGGCCTGTACGACGGCCCGCCGTCGCGCCCGGGCACGCAACGGATCGCCGAGGTGCGCTCGGCGGCCGACATCGAGGGCGTCGAGGTCACGGGACGGGGGAGCGCGGTCGGGACGGGCGGCATGCTCACCAAGCTCGAGTCTGTCTCCATCGCGACCGGCACCGGCATCCCCGTGGTGCTCACGAAGGCGCAGCACGCCGCCGCGGCGCTCGCCGGCGAGCCGGTCGGGACCTGGTTCGCCGCGACGGGCAAGCGGACGACCCGCCGTCGGCTCTGGCTCGCGCACGCCGCGCGCACGCGCGGCCGCCTCGTGCTCGACGACGGCGCGGTGCGGGCCGTGCAGGGCGGGCGCGCCTCGCTGCTGCCTGCCGGGGTCACGGCGGTCGAGGGGGAGTTCGACGCCGGCGACCCGGTCGAGCTCGTGGCGTCCGACGGGCGCGTGGTCGCCCGGGGCCTGGTCGCGTTCGAGTCGCGCGACATCCCCGAGCTCCTCGGCCGCTCGACCACGCAGCTGCGGGCCGAGCTCGGCGAGGGCTACGACCGGGAGGTCGTGCACCGCGACGACCTCGTCCTGGTGCGTCGGCGCCCGCGCTGACCGCGGTCCGGACGGCGCTCCCGGCGCGGCGGTCGCGGACGTAGGCTCGGACCATGACCACCACCGAGGACGCGCCCGTCGTCGCGGGCGCCGCCGAGACCGGGACCGCCGGAGCTGCCGCAGCCACCGCGACCGCCGCCACGGCCGACGCTCCGACCGACGTCGCGACGGCCGTCGAGGACGTCGCACGCCGTGCCAAGGTCGCGTCGCGCACGCTCGCGACGGCGACCCGCGCGACGAAGGACGCCGCGCTCCTCGCGCTCGCCGACGCGCTCGTCGCGGCGACGGACGAGATCGTGGCCGCGAACGCCGTCGACCTGGAGCGCGAGCGTGCGCACGGCATGAGCGAGGGTCTGCTCGACCGGCTCGCGCTCGACGCGCCCCGCGTCGCCGCGATCGCCGACGCGCTGCGCGCGCTCGCGGGACTGCCCGACCCGGTGGGGGAGGTCGTGCGCGGCTCGACGCTCCCGAACGGCCTGCGCCTGCGTCAGCTGCGCGTGCCCATGGGCGTCGTCGGGATGATCTACGAGGCGCGCCCCAACGTGACGGTGGACGCCGCGGGCCTCGCGCTCAAGAGCGGCAACGCGGTGATCCTGCGCGGCGGGTCCGCGGCGGCGAGCTCCAACGAGGTGATCGTCGGCGTGCTGGCCCGCGCGCTCGAGGCGCAGGGGCTCCCCGGCGACCTCGTGCAGTCGATCGACCGGCACGGGCGCCCGGGCGCCGTCGCGCTCATGCACGCGCGCGGGCTCGTCGACGTGCTCGTCCCGCGCGGCGGGGCGGACCTCATCCGTACCGTCGTGCGCGAGTCGACCGTCCCCGTCATCGAGACCGGGGTCGGCAACGTCCACGTGTACGTCGACGCGAGCGCGGACCGGGCCATGGCGCTCGAGATCCTCCTCAACGCCAAGACGCAGCGCGTCGGCGTCTGCAACGCCGCGGAGACGCTCCTCGTGCACGCGGACGCCGCGCCCGAGTTCCTGCCCGCCGCGCTCGCCGCGCTCACCGCGGCGGGCGTCGTCGTGCACGGCGACGACCGCACGGCCGGCCTCGCGCCCGCGGGGACCGACGTGCTCCCCGCGACCGACGAGGACTGGGCGACCGAGTACCTCGCGCCGGAGATCGCCGTGCGCGTCGTCGACGACCTCGACGCCGCGATCGAGCACGTGCGCACGTGGACGTCGGGGCACACCGAGGCCATCGTCACGCGCGACCTGGCGGCGTCGGAGCGCTTCGTCGCGGAGCTCGACTCCGCCGCCATCATGGTCAACGCCTCGACCCGGTTCACCGACGGCGGTCAGTTCGGCCTCGGGGCGGAGATCGGCATCTCGACCCAGAAGCTCCACGCGCGCGGCCCCATGGGCCTCGCGGAGCTCACGACCACGAAGTGGGTCGTGCACGGGGACGGCCACGTCCGCCCCTGAACGCACGGCCGCCGGCGGGTACCTGATACCCGCCGGACGAGGTCCCCGGACGGTCGTGAGAGACTGGTCGGCGACCGGCGCCCGTCCGGTCCGCCGTCGGGCCGGTCCCGGCGGGCGTACCGTTCCATCGCACCACCCCGGCCCGCGGCACGTGCCCGTCCGGCCCGGGGACGACCTTCGAGGAGGACGTCGTGATCTCTGCCGTCGTGCTGGCCGCCGAGGAAGGCGCCGAGGCCGCGTCGCACCTGCCCATCCCGCCGATCGCCTACGGGCTGCTCGGGTTCAGCGGGCTCGTGGCCCTGCTGCTCGTGACCTACGCGTTCCGCAGCGTCGGCACGCGGCACTGACCCGCCCCGGACGACGGAAGCGCCCACGACCGATGACGCGTCGATGAGCCCGCGCCGGCCCCGCCTGGGGGTGATGGGTGGCACGTTCGACCCCATCCACCACGGCCACCTCGTCGCCGCGAGCGAGGCCGCGGCGCGGTTCGACCTCGACGAGGTCGTGTTCGTGCCCACGGGCAAGCCGTCGTTCAAGCAGCACCAGACCGTCAGCCCGGCGGAGCACCGCTACCTCATGACCGTCATCGCGACCGCGTCGAACCCGCGGTTCACGGTGAGCCGTGTGGACGTGGACCGCCCCGGGCTGACCTACACGGTCGACACGCTGCGCGACCTGCGGGCCGCGCGACCGGACGCCGAGCTGTTCTTCATCACGGGTGCGGACGCCGTCGAGCAGATCCTCACCTGGAAAGATGCCGACGAGCTGTGGAAGATGGCACACTTCGTGGCTGTCTCCCGCCCGGGTCACCAGCTGAGCGTCGAGGGCCTGCCTCCGGGCGTGGTCACGACGCTCGAGGTCCCCGCCCTCGCGATCTCGTCGACGGACTGCCGTCGGCGCGCGGAGGCCGGACAGCCGGTGTGGTACCTGGTTCCGGACGGCGTGGTCCAGTACATCGCCAAGCACGGTTTGTATCGAGGTCAGCACGATGAGTGACAACGGCAGCAACATGCAGCCCGTCCGCCCGCTCACACGGCGCGAGATGCGCGAGCGCGAGCAGGCGGCCGCCGCCGAGCGGTCCGGGCAGGGCGCCCCGCCCCCGCCGGCCCCGGCACCCGGTGCGGGCGGCTGGCAGCAGCCGGCGCGCCCCGCGGCGCCGTCCGGCCCGCCGCCGTCGCGCCGCACCCTGCGCGAGACGACCGGCCCGGCCGACCACCCGGTGCAGCCCTCCGTCGTGCGGCCCCCGGCCGCCTCGGGCGGCATGCGCGGCCTGGACGAGACCGGGCGCCTCACGCCGGTCCAGGAGACCGCCGAGCGCGTCGCGATCCGCCCTCCGGCGCCGACGCCGGTCGTGCCGACGCGCACGTCCTCCCGCCCGCCCGCCGGGACCCCGCGCCCGTCGGTGCCCGGCGCCACCGGGCCCGTGCGTCCCGCGACGCCGTCCGCGCCCGTCGGCGGCCTCGGCGCGGGTGCCGCACGCCCCGAGCCGACGCAGCCGCCGCGCCTGTCGGCGTTCTCGGCCCCGCCGACCAGCCCGGCCCCGCCGGGGACGCCCGCGCCGGCGCCGGCGCCCTCCCCGTGGGGAGGCACGCCCGCGCCCGCTCCCGAGCGGACCCCCGCTCCCGCGCCGCCCGCCGAGGCGGCCGGCGCCGCCCTGCCGTGGTCGGCGATCACGGCCGGCTCGGCGCCCGAGCCCGCGAGCGCGGCGCAGCAGACGTCGCCCTTCGGCGGCGTGCGCGAGACCGCGCCCGCTCCCGCCGGCGGGTCGGACGAGCTCTTCCCCCGCGTGCGCGGTCGTGCCGCCGAGCCCGAGGAGTCGGCCGACGACGACCTCGAGGACGAGCGGCGGGGCCCGTCGTACACGTGGCTGCACTACCTGATCCTCGTCGCCGTCGCGTTCGTCCTCGGCCTGCTCGTCTGGACGCTCGTGTCCCGCGACGACCCGGGCCTGGCCGTGGAGGACGCGAGCGCCTCGGCCGCCGCCGTGCGGACGTGGGACGACCCCGGCACCCTCGACACCGGCCGCTGAGCGGCCGCACCACGAACGGAGACACGTGACCGCCACCGACCGAGCCCTCGAGCTCGCCGTCATCGCCGCCCGGGCGGCGTCCGACCGCAAGGCCGAGGAGATCATCGCGCTCGACGTGAGCGAGCAGCTCGTCCTCACGGACGTGTTCCTCATCGCCTCGGGATCGAGCGAGCGCCAGGTCTCGGCGATCGTCGACGCCGTCGAGGAGGCCATGCACAAGGCCGGGTCCAAGCCGATCCGCCGCGAGGGCAAGCAGGAGGCCCGCTGGGTCCTGCTCGACTTCGGGGACGTCGTCGTGCACGTGCAGCACGCCGAGGACCGCGTCTACTACGCGCTCGAGCGCCTGTGGAAGGACTGCCCGGTCGTCGAGCTGCCGGAGGACGCGCGCGGCGGCGACGGCACGGCCGACGACACCGACGACACCACGCGCGGCGACGGCGCCATCCGCCTCTCGGGGGAGCCCCTGGCGTGAGCGCCGGCACCCTCGTCCTCCTGCGCCACGGCCGCACCGCGTACAACGCGACGATGCGCCTGCAGGGGCAGGTCGACATCCCGCTCGACGCCGTCGGGCAGTGGCAGGCGGAGCAGGGCGCGAAGGCCCTCGCGAGCGCGCACCGCGCGACGCGCGTCGTCGCGTCCGACCTCGTGCGCGCCGCCGACACCGCGCGCGCGTACGCGGCCGCGATCGGCGCGGACGTCGCGTACGACCCCCGTCTGCGCGAGCGCGGCTTCGGGGAGTGGGAGGGCCTCACGGGGCCGGAGATCGCCGAGCGCTGGCCCGAGGAGTACGCGGCGTGGCGCCAGGGCGAGGAGCCCGCACGCGCGGGCGCGGAGTCCAAGGCCGACGTCGCGGCTCGCCTCGTCGCGTGCGTCACCGAGCACGTGGAGTCGCTCGAGCGAGACGACACGCTCGTCGTCGTCTCGCACGGCGCCGCGATCACGCTCGCGGTCACCGCGCTGCTCGGCCTCGACCCGGAGGGCTGGCGCGGGATCTCCGGGCTGCACAACGTCCACTGGTCCCACCTGCACCGCTCGGCACCCGCCGCGACGCCCGCGTGGCGCCTCGTGGCGCACAACGTCGGGGCGGGGTTCCCGCTCGACGAGTGGAACGCGGGACCGGATTGGAATCTGGAGCCGGTTTCTGCGTAGACTAGCGACGCTCCGCAGGACGGGAAACCGCCCGGAGGAGTGCATGACCTGGATCTTCACGGATCCACGGGGCTGTGGCGCAGCTGGTAGCGCACCTGCATGGCATGCAGGGGGTCAGGGGTTCGAGTCCCCTCAGCTCCACCATAAGAGGCTTACTGCAATCGGCGTCCTCGTAAACGCCGCCAGGCAGGTCAAGCCAGAGATTTTGTAGTTCAGCCAGGCCGCCCTTCGGGGCGGCTTTTGGCGTTTCTGGGCCGGTGTGGCGGCCTGCGCGGCATGACGGGCCTGGCCGGGTGTTGCGCCCGCTGTGAGGGCCTCCCAGCCGCGTTGAGCGGCGAGGAGTTCCCGGAGCGGCGAGCGGATGTCGTCTCCGACGACCTCGTCGTGGGCGACGTAGACGTGGGCGAAGATCGCCTGGTTGAGCTTGCGGCGGGTGGCTTCGCTGGCGTGGAGGTACAGCTCGTAGGGGTTCTCGAGCAGGTTCAGGTGCGCGTCGAGGAACGCGCGGCCGCTGGAGAGGTCGCCGTGTACCTGGCTGAGCTGGTCAGTGACGCGCTGCCGGTCGCGGGCGATCTCGCGGAGCCGCTGCCGGATGCGCTCCTGCGGGAGTGAACCGTCGGCGGCGAGGTCGAGGAGGTTGTCCTCCTTGGTTGCGAGCTGCGCCAGCTGATCCTCCAGGTTCTTGCGGAGCAGTTGCTGCGCGGCGACCTGGTCGTTCAGCGCTGCCTCGATGTGGCTGCGGACAGCTGTGACGAATGCCGGGCTGAGGCGGATGGTCTTGTAGTGCTCGGCGACGGCGTCCTCGACGCGGTCGATGCTGGAGTACGGGGCGTCGCAGACGTGGTCTTGCACGCCTCGGCAGAAGAAGTACCCGTAGTCGGCGGTGCCGTGCCTGCCGGTGGTGCGCATGAGGATGGGGCTGCTGCACGATTCCGTGACAGTTGGTTAGGCAGCTTGGTCGGCGGCCTGGCTCATGATGATCTCGAACTCGATCGGGGTCAATCGTGCGAGTCTGGCCTGGCGTCGGCGACGGTGGTAGGTCCGTTCGATCCAGGTCACGATCGCGATCCGCAGCTCCTCTCGGCTGGTCCATCTCTGCCGGTCCAGGACGTTGCGCTGAAGCAGGCTGAAGAAGCTCTCCATGGCGGCGTTGTCACCGGCTGATCCGACCTGGCCCATGGATCCGCGCATCTGGTGGCGCCAGAGGGACTGCTGCAGCTTTCGGCTTCGAAACTGGCCGCCGCGGTCCGAGTGCAGGGTGCAGCCGGCCACGCGCACCCCGCGGCGCGAGACCGCCGATTCCAGGGCGTCGACGGCCAGCTGGGACGTCATGCGATCGGCGATGGAGTACCCCACGATCCGGTTCGACCACACGTCCTTGACCGCACACAGGTAGACCTTGCCTTCGCCGGTGGGATGCTCGGTGATGTCCGTCAACCACAACCGGTTCGGGCCAGGCGCCGTGGATTCGCGACGCACCAGGTCATCGGGCGCGCCGGGCCGCCCATTCTTCCCGCGGCGCTTCTTTCCGAACGCGCACCACCACTGGTTCGCCGAGCAGATCTTCCACACCGTGTGCTCACTGACCTTGTTCCCGGCGGCGTTCACCTCGTCGAACAGCAGCCGGTAGCCGAACTCGGGGTCCTCACGGTGGGCATCGAAGACCGCGTTCGCGAGGTACGCCTCCTTGAGCTCGCCGCCGGTGACCGGCTGGGCGAGCCAGGCGTAGTAGTGCTGGCGGTGGAGCTTGAGCACCCGGCACGCCACCGCGACCGGCACCCTGATCGGGGCACCGGCCGCGGCGAGCTCTCTCACGAGCGGGTAGAGCCTTTTCCCGGCAGCTGAGCCTGGGACAGGTGCGCCGCCGCCCGCCGCAGGACCTCGTTCTCCTGCTCCAGCAACCGAATCCGACGTCGAGCCTCACGCAACTCCCGTGCGTGCTCCGAGGTGACGCCGGGCTTCACGCCGTCCTCGACATCGGCGGCACGCAACCACTTCGTGATCGTCATCTCATGGACCCCGAAGTCCTGGGCGATCTGCGCCAGCGTCACACCGGGACCACGGTTCCGGGCGACCCGCACGACGTCCTCACGAAACTCACGGGGATAGGGCTTGGGCACAGCAACATCCTTCCAGCCTGCTCGGCGAGCAAGCGATCTCAGATGTCACAGATCCGTGCAGCAGCCCCGTCAGGATCAGGAGCACCATCGCCCCGAACAGAAACCAGCCGACTGGCGTGAGATCGGGCGCGAGACGCACTACGCGCGGACTCCCGAATCACCCCCTCGTGAGACGAGGATGCATGAACTGCTGGAGATGGTGTGGTGGAAAGCCAGACGCATTACTGCTCTGGAATATAACACGAATCGATTACTGAGAAAATACTGAAAGCGCCTTTCGTCAGGCATTTATCCGTGGCTTTGCGATATTCCTATTCCGGCAAATTGCGGATTATGAGAGAATAGAAGGTAGATCGCAGCGTCCCGGTCGAGCCGTCCGGCTCCCGCCTGCGACAGCTCGACCCGCCCGAGCGGCGCGGCACCCTAGCAGTGTCGGAGGCTGCCGGTAGCGTGGGACACGGCACTATGAGCACAACTTAAGACGCGCCCTCGGCGCGGAGGAGCACAACCCGATGAAGCGCAGAGCGGCACGATCACCCCGCCGCGGCGACCGGCTGGTCGCCGCGGCTTCGTTGCGCTCCGAGGGCGTCGAGCGGAGGTCTCATCGATGAACCTCCCGTTGACCGACTACCAGGCGAAGTATTACGCGCACGAGCTGCAGCGTAGCTACGCGAACGATCACGTCGGCAAACTCGCCGGGCTCCTGTTCGACGCCCAGGTGGAGCCGAAGCCGCACCAAATCGACGCCGCCCTGTTCGCTCTGCAGACACCGTTCCTGCCGGGCGTGATCCTCGCTGATGAGGTTGGCCTCGGTAAGACGATAGAGGCGGGCATCGTCATCTCGCAGTACTGGGCGGAGCGCCGCCGCAGCATCCTGATCGTTGCCCCGTCAAGCCTGCGGCAGCAATGGCAGCAGGAGTTGTACGAGAAGTTCCTGATCCCGTCCGCCATCCTCGATCCGAAGTCGAAGGACTCGCTGCTTGCTGCAGCAGGCGGACGCTCGGCACAGGTGCTGATCTGTTCCTACGAGTTCGCGCTCCGCCACGAGACCTCGCTGCTCAGGGCGTGGGATCTCGTCGTCGCAGACGAGGCGCACCGGCTGCGCAACTACTGGACGGGCAAGACCAAGGCCGCTGAGGCGGTGGCACACGTCGTGTCAGGTGCGCACAAGACGGTGCTGCTGACGGCGACGCCGCTACAGAACAAGCTCGAGGAACTGTACGGGCTGGTGTCGATCTTCGACCCGAACTACTTTTACTCGCTCGATGCGTTCCGCGAGCGGTACGTCAAGAACCGCGACCTGGGTGGCGATGACGACCTGGTGGAGCGTGTCGCGACCGTCTCGAAGCGCACGCTGCGGCGCGACGCTGACAAGTACATTCACTTCACCAAGCGCCTGCCCCTGACGGTCGAGTTCACGCCGTCGCCGGATGAGGCGCGGCTCTACGACCTCGTGAACGACTACCTGCAGCGTGATGAGCTGTTCGCCTTCGCGGGCAGCCAGCGTCACCTCTCTGCCCTGATCATCCGTAAGCGCCTCGGATCATCGACCTACGCGGTCGCGAGCACGCTGGAGAACATCGCGAACCGCCTGGCTGACGAGGTTGCGGTCGGGCAGCGCCGCGATGGTCGTGGTGGCCTCGTGGCAGCCGACTTCGCCATCGACGATGAGATCACCAGCGAGGAGCTGGAGGAGGCCGAGGAGATCGAGGGAACCGCCAACGGCTCCCGCCCGTCGTCGTTGCCGCTTGACGAGTCGCTACTGGAGGCGATGCGTGCTGAGGTTGCCGAGCTGCGCGAGTACGCGGCGCTTGCCCGTTCGATCACGGAGAACCAGAAGGCCGTCAAGCTCGGTGAGGCACTCGACCTGGGCTTCGAGCGGCTCCGCGAGTTGGGCGCTCCCCAGAAGGCCATCATCTTCACCGACTCGACCAAGACGCAGGAGTACATCGCTCGTTCCCTGCGTGAGGCCGGGCGTGGCGACGGACTCGTCTTGTTCAACGGCTCGAACAATGGGCCGGAGCAGACCGCGATCTACCAGGACTGGCTCAAGGCCAACCAAGACGGCGACCTGATTACCGGCATTGCCGCCGTGGATCGCCGCAAGGCGCTGGTGGATTACTTCCGCACCGAGGGAACGATCATGATCGCGACCGAGGCCGCTGCCGAGGGCATCAACCTGCAGTTCTGCTCGATGCTCGTCAACTACGACCTGCCGTGGAACCCGCAGCGCGTCGAGCAGCGCATCGGTCGCGTGCACCGTTTCGGGCAGAAGCACAACGTCGTCGTCGTGAACTTCTCGAACAAGGGCAACATTGCCGAGCAGCGCATCCTGGAACTGCTGACGAACAAGTTCCAGCTGTTCTCCAGCGTGTTCGGTGCAAGCGACGAGGTGCTCGGCGCGATCGAGGACGGGCTGGACTTCGAGAAGACGATCAGCGACATCCTCACCCGCTGCCGAACCGCCGACGAGCTGGACGCCGCGTTCCGCGAGCTCGAGGGGCAGTACGCGGGCGAGATCTCGCGCGAGATGGCCAGCGCCAAGGCGAAGGTCTTCGACAACCTCGACCCGCACGTCCAGGATCGCCTCAAGGCGTATGACACGCAGTCCGGCGAGGTGCTCAACAAGTTCGAGCGCCTGCTGCTCGCGGTAACCCGGTATGAGCTGGATCGATTCGCCACCTTCGAGGGCGACGGCCGCACGTTCGTGCTGACCGAGGCGTCGGTCAGGGAGGCGCCGACCGGGCGCTACTTCTTCAAGTCGCAGCCGCTCGACAACGCCCACCAGTACCGCTACGCGAGCCCACTGGCCCAGTACGTCGTCGACACGTCGAAGGGACATGAGACCCCGGCACGTGAGCTGACCTTCTCGCTTGGACAGTCAGACCGCGTCAGCAGCGCGATCCGGGCACTGGAGGGCACCAGCGGCGAGCTGACTGTGAACCTCGCGACCTTCCGCATGAAGGCCCGCGACGAGGATGTCTCCGAGTCCTACATGCTGGCCGGTGCCCTGACCGATGACGGCCAGTGGCTCGACGAGGAGTACGTCGCGGACATCCTCGACCTGGCCTGCATCTCAGTCGGCGAGCAGCCCGTTGCGATCGACGCGGCACGCTTCGCGCCGCACCTTGATGCACGACGGGCGGAGCTGGAGAAAGAAGTCCAGGGCCGCAACTCCCGCTACTACGACCAGCAGGAGGAGCTGCTCTACCGCAACCAGCAGGATCGCAAGGCCGAGCACGAGGGTGCCATCCGCGACTACCGGGCGAAGGAGAAGGAAGCCCGCAGGCTCGCCCGGCAGGCCGATGATCCGATGGAGCAGCTGCGGTTCAAGAAGGAAGCCCGCAAGTGGGAGCAGCGTGCCGAGGAGGCCGACGAGGACTTCCGGGACACGCGCAAAAAGCTCCGCGCCGAGGCTGACAAATACCTGGAACTGATCGAGCAGTCGCTCCAGGGAACCCAGGAGACCGAGCACCTGTTCACGATCCGATGGCGGATCGCCACATAGACCACCGGGCATTCACAAACCCGACACGAATTGTTAAAATCATGAAAGAGAATCACCCGAATGACTGACGAGATCTACGAAACACCATCCACCACTCCGAACTTCCAGACCGAGCTGGCAGCGCAGCTTGCCGATCTGATTCCCGAGGCCATCGCCGACGGCAAGGTGGATGTCGAGAAGCTCAAGGAACTGCTCGACGGTGACGCCGCTGACGGCAGCGAGCGGTTCGGGCTGTTCTGGCCCGGCAAGAAGCGTGCCCTCCGCGCAGCGCAGGAGCCGACAACTGCGACGCTGAAGCCCGATTTCGACAATTCGAAGGACTGGGACACGACACAGAACGTCTTCATCGAGGGCGACAACCTGGAAGTGCTCAAGATCCTGCAGAAGCACTACCACGCCAAGATCAAGCTAATCTACATCGACCCTCCGTACAACACCGGCAAGGACTTCGTCTACCCGGACAACTACAAGGAAGGTCTCGACACCTACCTCGAATGGACGCGCCAGGTCAACGAGGAGGGCAAGAAGGTCACGACCAACGCCGAGACCGAGGGACGCTACCACTCCAACTGGCTCAACATGATGTATCCGCGGCTCAAGCTGGCGCGGAACTTGCTCACCGACGATGGTGTCATTTTTATTTCAATCGATGACCATGAGATCGACAATCTACTTCGGCTAGCGAAGGAGGTATTCGGTGAGTCGAACGTGTCGACGACCTTCATTCGTCAGAAGAAAAAGAAGCCTTCGTTCCTGCATGCAAATGTTGGCTCAATGACTGAGTATCTCGTTTGCATCACTCGAAACAAGGCCTTTACTTTTCCATTCTCAGTCGACACGACGACTGCAGGAAAGAAATATCCAATCAACAATGCGGGGAACTCGCTCGGCAAGTTGACCTTCCCGGCAGGCGCAGTGCGCTTCTCTCAGCAGCTCGCCGAATATGAGCCGCAAGACATGAGTGAGGGGAACATCGTTACTCGGCTTCTTGATCGTGTTGTGGTCTCGGAGGGGTTCAACCGGGACGCCTTCACTCTTGAAGGAGAGTGGCGATACAGTCAGGCAACGCTCGACGAGTTCATTGCTGCCGGAGACTCGATCACCATCTCTAAAGCACCATTCCGGCCGAATCATGTGAAGGCGGGCGGTGAGATCAAGAAGATGCACAATCTTCTGACCCCGTCTACCTATGGAGTCGGGACCAACGAGGATGGGACTGCCGAGTTGGAGGATTTGATGGGAGGCTCGTACTTCGACAACCCCAAACCCACCAGCCTCGTTCGCGTACTCGCTCAGGCAGTCACCTACGACGATCCGAGCGCGATTGTGTTGGACTTCTTCGCAGGTTCAGGGACAACTGCTGACGCAGTGTTCCAGCTGAATGCACAAGATGGCGGAAGCCGCCGAACTATCTCTGTTCAGCTCCCCGAGCCTCTTGACGATGGGACCGAAGCATGGGCCGCGGGGTATCGCACGATCTCGCAACTTGCAAAGGAACGAATCCGGCGGGCTGGAGCAAGGGTCTCGGGTCGTGAGGCACTACTCCTTGAAGGGCGTGGAGTTCCGCTCGACATCGGCTTTCGGTCCTACAAGCTCTCCGACACAAACTTTTCCAAGTGGCGGTTGTCCAGTGATGTTGACGAGGACGCGCTCCAGCAGCACCTGCTTAGCCTTCGTGACAGCGCAACTGACGATGCGACTGCCGATGAGCTGCTCACCGAGATCCTGCTCAAGCAGGGCTACTCGCTGACCGAGGCCGTCTCGCCTGCCGAGGTCGCTGGGCTCGACGTCCGGTTTGTGCGTGACCGTGATGGCGACGTTGCCGTGCTCGCCTATCTGAATGAGCACGTCAAGCCGACACTCGAGCAGCTCCGCGCGCTTGTCGATGAGGCGCCGACGCGGATCATCGTGCTCGAGGACGCCTTCCAGGGCGACGACGAACTCAAGACCAACCTGTCCCAGCTCGCGAAGAGCAAGGGCATTGAGCTCTGGACGGCGTGATGAGCGGATCAGGGTTTCAGTTCGACGCCAGTCAGCCGTATCAGCTGGATGCGATTGCGTCCGTGGTCGACCTGTTCGACGGGCAGCCGAAGGATGCAGAGAAGCTGGTCACGACGCTGCGCGGTGCAGCGGTGCTGCCTGAGTCCGATCAGGCCGCGCTCGACATTGACCTCACGCAGGAGGTCGGAGCGGTCGGTAACAGCCTCGTGCTTGACCGCGACCTGATCCTCGCGAACCTGCAGCGCGTGCAGGACCGGAACGGCCTTGAGGTCGCGCTGTCGCTTGCGGGCGACGCGCTCGACTTCGATATCGAGATGGAGACCGGTACGGGCAAGACGTATGTCTACCTGCGCACGATCTTCGATCTGGCCGTCCGATACAACTTCACGAAGTTCGTGATCCTCGTGCCGAGCGTGGCGATTCGCGAGGGTGTCAGCACGAGCATCCGGCTCATGCGCGAGCACTTCGAGAACCTCTACAAGCCGCAGGGCATCACCTTCGATGCCTCGATCTACAGCGGCAAGAGCGCCGAGGAGGTGCAGTCGTTCGCGACCTCGACGAACGTGCAGATCCTCATCATGACGATCGACTCGATCCGTGGCAATGCGAACACTCGCATCATCCACCAGACGCGCGACAAGCTGAACGGTCTGCGCCCGATCGACTACCTGAAGGCGACCCACCCGGTCGTGATCATGGATGAGCCGCAGAACATGGAGTCGCAGCTGTCGCAGTCGGCCGTCGGTGAACTCGACCCGGTGTTCACGCTGCGCTACAGCGCGACCCACAAGAAGCAGCGCAACGTCGTCTACCGGCTCGACCCCGTCGACGCCCACGACCTGGGCCTGGTGAAGCAGATCGTTGTGGCCGAGGTAGCCCAGCAGGGTGCCGATGCGACGCCGTATATCAAGCTGGTCGAGGTGCGGCGTGAGCCGTCGTGGTCGGCCCGACTGGAGCTGTCCTGCCGCAAGGCCGATGGCTCGCTTGAACGGCGCATCGTGAGCGTGAAGCAGCACCAGGAACTGTCGGATGCCCGACTCACCAACAACCCGATCTACGAGGGCTGGCGTATCAACGAGATGAGTATTGAGCCTGCCTACGTCGACCTCACCTTGCACGGTTTCCTCTATGAGGGCGAGAGCATCGGTGCCTCGGCCGGCGCGATCTACAAGGAGATGATCCGAGAGACCGTCCGCGAGCACCTCCGTAAGGAGTCGATGCTGCGCGCCAAGGGCATCAAGGTGCTCAGCCTCTTCTTCGTCGATAAGGTTGCCAGCTACTTGGGTGACGGCACGAGCAACGACGACGCGAACGGTGACTTCGTGCAGTGGTTCGATGAGGTCTTTGTCGAGGAACGCGCGAAGTCGGCGCGCTACCAGGAGTTGCTGCCGCAGGCGCCGAGCGAGCTTCGCCGGGCGTACTTCTCCCAGATCAAGCGCGGCAAGACGACGACCTTCCAGGACTCGTCCGGCACGACGAAGGCCGATGACGACGCCTACGAACTGATCATGCAGCAGAAGGAACGGCTGCTCGACGAGAACGAGCCTGTCCGGTTCATCTTCAGCCACTCTGCCCTGCGCGAGGGCTGGGACAACCCGAACGTCTTCCAGATTTGCACCCTGCGCGAAATGGGCGCGGAGACCGAGCGCCGCCAGACCCTCGGACGTGGCCTGCGCCTCCCTGTCGCAAAGACTGAGGACGGCTACACCCGCGTCGCTGACCGCGGCGTCGCGACGCTGACGGTCGTGGCGAACGAGTCGTACACGAAGTTCGCGGACGCGCTCCAGCGTGAGTACAAGGAAGCCGGGGTCGAGATCGGTCGGGTGCGTAGGGCTGAGTTCTCGAAGATCCCGTTGCAGGACGCGAACGGCGCGCTCACCGATGACCAGTTCGGCTATCAGCGCTCCGTCCTCGTGTGGGAGCATCTCAAGGACAAGGGCTTCATCGACAAGGACGGCGCGGTCACCTCGAAGTTCCAGCCGAACCAGCTCGGCTTCGATCTCGGCCTGCCGGTCGACTTCGCATGGGCCGAGTCGATCATCATCGAACTGGTTGAACGCGCGAACATTGGCAAATACGTCAAGCCGGTCAGCAAGCGTCAGCCGCGCGTGCTCAACAAGCAGCTCTACTCGAACCCGGAGTTCGAGGAGTTCTGGGAGACCATCAGCCAGAAGACCACCTACCGCGTCAAGGTTGGTCGCGACCAGCTGATCGAGAACGCTGTCCGTGCGATCCGGGAAGCGCCGCAGATCGATGCGCTGCGTGTCCAGGTGACCCGTGCCGGAGTCAAGGTGCTTCGAGGCGGCGCAAAGGGCGAGGAGCTCGGTACTCGCTCGGCGGATCTCAAGGGCAGCTACGACCTGCCCGACATCATCACGGAACTGCAGGAGGCCACTTCCCTCACCCGCAAGACCATTGTCGACATCCTGATCGGCAGCGGCCGGCTGGGCGAGTTCATCGGTAACCCGAACGACTTCATCGCCGTGACCAAACGCACCCTCCAGAGCGAGCTGGCGAAGATCGTGGTCGACGGCATCCAATACGAGAGGATCGCAGGCTCGGTCTACGAGCTGCGCGAGTTGCAGCGGGACGGCGAGGAGGAGAAAGAGCGCTTCCTCGACCAGATGTACAAGGTGCAGCACACCCAGAAGACCGACTTCGACTACGTCGTCTTCGACTCCGACGTCGAGCGCCAGTTCGCGGAACTGCTCGACTCTCGCGAGGACATCAAACTGTTCATGAAGCTGCCAGCCAAGTTCAAGATCGACACCCCCGTCGGCCCGTACAACCCCGACTGGGCGATCATCAAGCAGGCGGACGGCGAAGACCGGATCTACATGATCCGTGAGACGAAGAGCACGCTCGACGACTCGAAACTCCGACCGACCGAACTCGCGAAGATCAAGTCCGCCAAGCGCCACTTCGAGGCCATCGGCATCGACGACTACGCGCGGGCAGCGCCGGGAGCGTGGAAACTATGACTTCCTCTTACCCGCTCTGGTCAGATGAGCCTGCAACCCAGGATCTGCTAGCCTTTCGTGCGGTCGCAGAGACGGCTGCGGATGCGATCTTCGATGACGGACTCGACCCCGTGGCGATCGGTCTCTCCGGTGCTTGGGGTAGCGGCAAGACGAGCGTCCTCGAGCTGATCAAGTCCGAGATCAAGGAGCGCTCCTCGGGCGAGCGTGAGGTGCTGGTCATCCCGACGCAGCCCTGGCTCTACGACCCGGCAGTTGGCCCCAAGGAGAGCCTCATCGCTGAGGTGCTGGGTGCGCTCAGTAAGGAGTTCAAGGAGACGGATCCGGTTGGCGAGGCTGGCCTCGAAGCGTTCAAGAAGCTCGTCCGCAAAGTGAACTGGTCGAAGGCGGTCAAGATGGCCGCCAAGACCGCTATCACGATGCAACTGCCGAACATCGATGACGTCTTCGGCCTAGTTAGCGACGAGCCCGACAGCCTCGACAGCGAGAAAGGCATGGCTGCCTTCCGCGAGGAGTTCGAGGCGTTGTTGGCCGATCCTGCACTGGCCCATCTGTCACGTGTGGTTGTGCTCGTCGATGATCTCGATCGCTGCCTGCCGGACACCGTGGTCGAGACCCTTGAGGCGATCCGGCTGTTTCTTTCGGCCAGGGGAATGTCCTTCGTCATCGCAGCCGACGAGGATCGCGTGGCGGAAGCTATTCAGCAGAAGCTCACGACGGCTGCACCAAAGAACGAGGACGAGGATCCAGCGAAGCTCTACCTGCATAAGATTGTCCAGACGACGATCCCGCTCCCTGCGCTGAGTCGATTCGACACCGAGGCATATCTCTTCCTGCTGCTTGCGAAAGCGGAGATGGGTGACGATGAGGCGGTATATACAGCCTTTGTCGCCAAGTGCGACGAGCTCCGCATCGGGGGAGGCAGCCTGGACGATCTGGAGATCGAGGACGGCACTCCACTGGCTGAGCATCTGGTCACAGCCACACGCCTGACACCGATCCTCTACGAGAAGTTCCACGGCAACCCGCGACGGATCAAACGGTTCCTAAACGATCTGAACGTGCGTCAGGCGGTTGCTCGGCGTCGTGGGTTTGAGCTGGAGGCAGACGAGGTTGCGAAGCTCATGGTGCTGGAGCGAATCCTCACCGATGACTTCGAGACGGTACTCGGCTGGCTTGCGTCTAACCAGCTGCGCGACAAGCTCGAAGCTCTCGATGTTGCCGCCAACGGCCGCGTTGAGGAGGTCGAGGAGACAACACCCGAGGCGACCGGGGATGATGGGCAGGACGAGGGGCGCGCTAAGAAGAAGGCGGTCGCTCCGGTACCGGAACAGGAGTCAGCCCGCGATGATGACTTCAGCGACACGCTTCGGCGCTGGGCGAAGCTCCCGCCTGCACTCGACGCCTCTGCTATCTCGGGGTACCTCTATCTGGCAGCCTCGTTCGCCAAGATCGAGGTCATTGACACAGGGCTACCTGAGCGTCTCCGTGACCTGGCGGTCGCGCTGACGTCGAGCCTGAAGCTCGACCGAGCGGGTGTCACCGATGAGACGCTGAGACTGCTGCCCGAGAGTGACGCCCAGATTCTGGTCGGACATCTCGGACGCCGTACTCGCGACCAGCCCGCTCTGCAGAAGTTCACGATCGAGAGCCTGCTTCGCCTTGCGGCCCAGCAGCCGACAACCCAGCCGAACGTGGTGGCGGCGCTACGAGGTCTCCCTGCGGGAGACGTTGAGCCAGCAACGATTATCAAGCTTCGACCGCTGGATCAGGCGATCTATCGGCCGGTGCTTGAGGCATGGAGAACGGGGTCGGACGACCAGCAACTCCAGCAATCCGTGAGCATCGTCGAAACTGCATGGGGTGGGAATGGGAACTAGCGGCTCTTTCGGTGGCAGCGGCGGTAAGGACGCGGGGGATCTTCGCGACAACATCGCGGCATGGCTCGACGCGACTGGAGACACCGGTGGCGCTGATACAGGCAGCGTTGACGGCTCTGATCAACCTTCGGAACCGACACGTCCAGGCACTCCCGGGCAATCTTCGAGGGTTGACCTCGGGCCGGCGCTTCGCGTACTACTCAACTCGCGCGGACGCGGTGGCCGTAGTGATGGCCCGGGAGCTGGCGGAGGTGGTGGTTCCCGAGGTGGGGGTGGTGGTCGTTCATCAGGGGGCGCGACCCGATCTGTTGGGCGGGTATCGAGGGCTGCAGGGCGGGCTGGGCGACTGGCGCTTGCCTATTCGTCCGGTAACCGCGAGGTACTGAGCGAGGCCGGGCTCAACTACGACGAACTGCAGGCACTCGGTGATCCCGTTGCCATCGGGCTCAAAATCATTGAGACCGCCTTCGAGGCCCAGGCCGACAGCACGCTGGCAGATGCCGAGGAACGCGACATCGTGGCAACCGTCGTCGAGTGGATCCTTGAGCAGCCTGCGGACCATCCGCCCACGCCGGAGGATGTGGTCAGGAAGTCGATCGAGACGACGATCGCAGAAACCGCGCTGACCGAGGTATCCGCGACGGTCTACGCGAAGGAAGCCAGCTTCGAGAAGCGCCGCAGCCTCGAGCGCCAGATTCGTGACGTCGCGGCGGAATACGCGGCCCAGGCGACGCTGAACCCAGGCGGAGCCACCGAGCAGCAGATGGCGCAGGCCATCGAGAACGGCATCCGCGACATCGGACAGATCTTCGGAGTCACATCATGAGTCGGCTCCTACTCACCCTCTCCGAGGCCACCGCTGACGCTGCCCTGCTGGACGGCAACTTCGACGAGGTGTTTCTCTGGACACGCAACGGCCGGACGACCTTCACCGGAGGCGTTGATCCGCACCTGGCTGACCTTGGCGTGGTGAATCCGCGTAACGTCGACCTTGTCCGAATCGCCCTGGGAGTACTTGCCGCCGATCGCTCCGTACTTCGAGAGGGCGGCGGCTCGAGCTGGAACGCGAGGGAGTTCGACCTCACCGTGGAGGTGGGTGATCCCTATGTCTGGGCGTCACACGCCGAGCAGATGGCCAGCACAGTCGGCTTCCTATCGGGCGACCACTGGTCGTTCCGTTTCACACAGGCGCCTGAAGCCGGTGAGGCCGGCCTTCCAATCGAGGAGCAGCACCACGACCGGACAGTACTCCTGAGCGGTGGTGCCGACTCAGCTGCCGGTGCACTCTTGTCAGCGGTTGATCTGGGCAAGGACCGCTCGCAATCGCTGGTGTCGCAGTACAGCTCAACCGCGATCTCCCCGGTACAGCAGGGCATCGTCGGCGCGATCACTGAAGTAGTGCCCGGCATCCGACAGGTACACCGTCAGTTCCATCTTCATCGCGGCTCGAAGCGTCTGGGCGGCTCATCGTTCCGCAGCGAGACATCGACCCGATCGCGCTCGCTGCTATTCCTGGCGCTGGGACTCGCCGTCGCTGAACGCGCTGGCTCGACCCTCTGGATCCCCGAAAACGGCTTCGCATCGCTCAACCCGCCACTTGGCCCTGATCGTCGTGGCAGCCTGTCGACGCACACAACTCATCCGCGCTTCCTGCGCGAACTGTCCGCCCTGATGCAGAGCGTCGGCGGACATAGCATTATTGAGAATCCCTTCGAGGCCCTCACGAAGGGCGAGATGTTCCGCCGGGTAGCGGACGCGGTCGGAGTCGACGCCGCCTCGACCTACCTCAGTGACACCAACTCCTGCTCGCACACAGACGCGCGCTACAGCGGTGCTCCCGCGGGATCATCTTGTGGCGTGTGCTTCGGCTGCCTTGTTCGGCGTGCGGCCTTCGTAGCTTCTGGCGTCCCCGACACGACCACCTACCTCGTGAATGATCAGAGCGGTGGCTACAACACGTTTGTCCGGCAGAAGTCGATCGTCGAGCCCCTGCGAGACTTCGTCGCCCGGGGCATCCGTGCGCGCGACGTGATGGCCATGTCGTTACCCGAGGGCTACGCAGCACAGGATGCTCTTGCCCTGTCGCAGCGGGGAGTCGATGAACTTCGAGGTCTCTTCTGATGACGCCCCAGCTTCCCCCTCTTGATCTGCACGCGCATATCAGTCCGAAGACCGGGCTGGCCGACCTCGAACGGCTCGGTGCGGTCGTGTTTGCAGCCACGAGATCCCTGGATGAGTACGAGTCCGTCAGGGGCCGTCATGACCAGGTCACGATCTGGGGCGTGGGCTGTCATCCGGGTGTGGTGCAGGCGCAGCAGGAGTTCGACGCCGAGAGATTCGCTTTGCAGCTCGCCTCAACGGCCTTCGTGAGCGAGATCGGGCTCGACCGACGTTCCAAGGTGCCGCTCGACGAGCAGGAATCGGTGTTCGCCTCAATCCTCAGCGTGCTGCAGGGCACGCCTCGCATCGCCTCCATTCACTGCTCCGGTGCGCCGGGGCGCGTGCTCGATGCCCTGGAGCGGACACCGATTAGAGGTGCGGTGCTTCACTGGTGGCGCGGCGACGAGGCGCAGACGCATCGGGCAGCTGAGCTTGGCTGCTGGTTCTCAATCAACGCGGCGGGTATGAAGTACCCCGCCGATGTAGCGCTGATCCCGCTTGAGCGGATTCTCACTGAGACCGATCACCCTTCTGGCGACCGAACCTCGGCGGTGCCGCGACAGCCGGGAGCTGTCGCTGATGTTGAGAAGGCTCTTGGGGAGGTCTACAAGATCGGTGTGCGAGCCGTTCGTGCACAGGTCTGGACGAACCTGGTTGGCCTTGTGGACGAGACGAACGTTGTCGGGCTTCTTCCGGCTGCCGTACAGCGGATGATCGCGTTCGCGCGGACGAACGAGGCGACGCGATGAAACCTGCCAAGGAGACTTCGGCTGTCAAGCTCCCGTTCGAGACGGGCGAATACCTCATCACGTGGCAAGTGCCGGATCGTAAGGGTGGACACGCCGGGATCCCGGGGCTCCTCACTGTCGAGCAAGGGAAGTACCCGAGCGGCATTCTCTACGGTGACCTGCCGATCGAGTGGGTGTCCGAGGGTGCCACGGGCGTTGCCTCGTTCCCGCAGCGGCACCGCTTTGATACCCTCACGGGCCGACTCTCGAGTGGCGCTTACGTCGCCCTGATGAATGGAGAACTCAGCTACAGCTTCCCTGGAAACGGTCGGGCGATCGGTGCATTTGCCGTCCTGTCCCTCGATAGTTTCGACTCTTCAGAGCAACGGAAGTACGCCTCGATTGAGCTTCAGATCGAGGGGTTGGAGTCGGTTGCAGGAGTAGCCCCGATCTCGCACGTGAACATGCCGATGAAAGCCGGCGATGAGCCAGTCTGGACGGCCACAGTCGACAAGGAAGCGAAGCTCGTCTGGGATACGGGCGGACAGTCGATGACGTTCAGCTACGACTATTCCGTTCGTGCACTCGACGGCTACGAGTTTCGGATGGCCTTCGGCCCTGTCCTGCGCCTGACCTCGGAGGAACCTCTGACGGTTGTCGATTGGTGGCTTGAGTGGGTTCGACCCCTTCGACAGCTCATTTCGCTCCTGACAGGTTCCCCGCGCGAGATTCGGTACCTACTTGCGGTGGTCAATGAAGCCGCGCCCCGCTCGCACCGCGACCAGGTGTTCGGCTGGGATATCACCCACGCACCCGTGAACTCGACGCGCGCGGCAGTTGAGGAGATCCGTTCAGCGGTCAGTCTGGCGGGCGACAATCTGAGCCTGCTCGACCTGTTGCACGCCTGGCAGCGCCAGGTAGCTGCCAGGCATCCGCTCTTTGAGACCTACGGTGCGATGGCGACGGCCAGTGACCAGCACCCCCGCTCACGCTTCCTTCTTCTGTTGCAGGCACTCGAAGGATCGTATGGCTTTGAGAATCGAGCCAAACACGAAGCGGACAGGGAGAAGTTCGGGGTAAAGCGAGAGGGCGTGATCGCACGAGCTCAGGAGCTGTTGGAGAAAGCAGATCTCTCCTTCATCAACAAGCACCTCCGCAAGGAAGCGCAGCAGGGTCTCGATTCAGCGCTTGCCGATCTGCTGAAGCGGTTGCCCGATGAGATCTCCGACGGACTCGCGAAAAGCGAACTCGTCAAGATCGTCCGCGCGCAGCACAACGGCAAGGACACGCTGCCACTCCAAACTGCGCTCACGAGAGCACGAAACATGCTGTCCCACGGCTCAGGATCGTTCGATCCCGAGCACCTGGCAGTCGTGGCTGACATCCTCGAGCGGGCGGTGCGTTCTGAAGCCATCCGACTGATTGGTGCTCCGCTCAGCGCGCAGGAACGCGCAGCTGAGAATAAGCCTCGCTGAGGTCCTGATGAGGATGACCTGTCGGAGGGCCATCTCGCGACTGCCCAGTACCCTCTCTTGCTCAGCGCACGGAACACTTCGCTCAAGAACAGTCGATCATCATCGGCTGCGTCCATGCGAATCTCTCGTGCGGACCCCTCGGCTCCTGAGCTTGTTGAGAACAGTGCTGGCGTCGAAGCCGACGCGATCCCCGACCTTTTGAAGCGAGAGACCCTGGTTGTAGAGGCGGATCATCTCTTTCACCTGTTGCTCCGACGGCGGATTGCGGCGCATGGTTACGCCCGCCCGCTTGAGAACTACGCTCGCGGTGGCTCGATGGATGCCGTGCTCGTCCGCGATCTCATAGACGGTTCGACCTGCGCGGTAGCCTTCAAGAATCTTCTCTTCGATATCGGAAGCGAGCTTCTTCCCCAAACGTGCGGCTCGTGGCGGCTGGTTCGACCGCTTCAGTGCCGTGCTTCCGATCTGTCCCCGAGCTTCTGCTACTAGACCATCGACTTGACGGGTCGTCTGGTTTCGATTGCAGTAAGTCCGTAGGAGCCCCACCCGTAGAGCCGGACGGGAGCACGCACCATCGAGAGATGGGCGGGCTCATGTCCGGCTTTTCTGCGTCCTGCGCGCCGCCCGGTGGTCGTCGGTGGAGGCCGCGGGTCTTGGCGCGGCCTCGCGCGCCTGCCACGCTGGTGCGGTGCGACGGCGCTCCGCTCGTCGCGCGGGTACCCGGGGAGGGCACGCGATGAGGCCACTGCGCTACGCGATCAACGTCACGCTCGACGGCTGCTGCCACCACGAGGCGGGACTGCCGCCCGACGAGGAGTCGATGCGGTTCTGGACCGAGGAGACGGAGCGCGCGGACGCGCTGCTGTTCGGGCGGGTCACGTACCAGATGATGGAGGCGGCGTGGCGTCGTCCGGCGTCGGGCGCGTGGCCGGACTGGATGGGGGAGCGGGACGTCCCGTTCGCCGAGGCCATCGACGGGGCGAGGAAGCACGTGGTGTCGAGCACGCTGCGCGAGGTCGACTGGAACGCCGAGCTCGTCGAGGGCGACCTGGGGGACGCGGTGCGGCGGCTCAAGGAGCAGCCGGGCGGCCCGCTGTTCGTCGGTGGCGTGACGCTGCCGCTCGCGCTCGCGAACCTCGGCCTGATCGACGAGTACGCGTTCCTCGTGCAGCCGGTCCTGGCGGGGCACGGGCCGACGCTGCTGTCGGGATTGCGCGAGCACATCACGCTCGAGCTGGTGGACCGGCAGGAGCTGCGCTCGGGCGCCGTCGCGGTGCGGTACCGGCCCGTGCCGGCCACGACCTGACCGGAGGACGACGACGCCCGGCGCGGCAGGGGCCGGCCGGGCGTGCGTGCGGGAGAGCGGGGACTACGACGTGCTGACGTGCACGTGGTCGAAGTGGTTGGCGGTCGCGCCGCCGCGGTCCTCCATGCCGGACCACGCGCTCGCCGGGTCGCCGGCCATCCAGATCTTCTGCTGGTAGATGAGGTACGTGATGCCGAGCGAGCCCGCGTTGGCCTGCAGGTAGCGCGCGATGTCCCACCCCGTCTCGCCGCTGATCATGATGTCCACGGCGCGGCCCGTGCCGTGGTCGCCGTCGTCGCCGGGGCGGATGCCGCCGAACGTGGTGACCTGGGGGAAGTTCGCGCACACGGAGCGGTAGACGGCGCGCGCGTTGGCACGCAGCGACGACTCGATCCCGGTGCTCACCGAGCACGCGGCGTCCGAGACGCCCCCGGCGCTCGACCCGCCGGCCGCCGCGGCGGCGACCTGCGGCGCCTCGGGCTGCGACTGGGCGAGGAAGCTCGACTTGATCCACGCGGCCGCGCCGTCCCACACGACCTGGCTCCAGTCGCCCTCGGTGACGCCCGTGACGTCGACCGCAGCGGCGAACTCGGTCGTCGCGACGCGCTCGGCGTCCGCGGACGGAGCGGACCGCACGTTGACGGCGTCGGTGGTCCAGAGCTGGCCGGTGACGGGCGGCAGGGGCGGGGGCGTCGGGGCGGCCTGGGCGGCCGGCACGACGGCGATCTCGGCCGCGGTCTCGACGACCAGCGGCTCCTGGGGCGCCGTGGGCGGCGCGACGCGCTCGGACGAGCGGCTGGCGGCTCCCGTGCCACGCTCGACGCTCGCCCCGGCGGTGGGCTCGACGCTCAGCGGAGCGAGGTCGGGGTTGCCCTCGGCGGGCTGGGGGCCCGCACCCACGGCGCCCGCGCCCAGCAGCGTGACGAGCGCCAGCGCGGGGAGCTTGAGCGACCGGACCGGCAGCGTCGGCAGCGCCGGGAGCCGGAAGGAGCGCGCGGTGGCGGGGGCTGCGCTGTGGCGGCCTCGGGACATGGTGCGCTCCGGTTCTTCGTGGGTAGGACGCGCCAATGTAACCAAACCGTGATCTGAGAAGTCCAGTCGGACATTCCGCGCAGCGCGCACGTTCGACTCATGAGCGGCAGCGCTGAGTCGTATGCGCCGCAGTCGTTGGACGCGTCCGGGGCGGGTTCCTACGCTGGAAGCATGACCGTTCCCTCTGTACCGACCGTGACGCTCAACTCCGGTCACACCATCCCGCAGCTCGGCTTCGGCGTCTTCCTCGTGCCGCCGGACGAGGCCGAGAAGGCCGTGAGCGAGGCCCTCGAGGTCGGCTACCGCCACATCGACACCGCCGCGATCTACCGCAACGAGGAGGGCGTCGGCGCCGCCATCGCGAAGAGCGGGATTCCCCGCGACGAGCTCTTCGTCACCACGAAGCTCTGGAACGACCGCCAGTCGGGCGAGCAGCCGCACGACGCGATCCGCGAGAGCCTCGACAAGCTCGGCCTCGACCACGTCGACCTGTACCTCACGCACTGGCCCGCGCCCGAGCAGGACCAGTACACGAACGCGTGGGCGAAGCTCGTCGAGATCCGCGACGCGGGCCTCGCGCGCTCGATCGGCGTCTCCAACCACCTGCCCGAGCACCTCGACCGGATCGTCGCGGCCACGGGCGTCGTCCCCGCCGTCGACCAGATCGAGCTGCACCCGGCCTACCAGCAGCGCGACGTGCTGGCATGGGCTGACGCGAACGGCATGAAGATCGAGGCGTGGGGCCCGCTCGGGCAGGGCAAGTACCCGCTCTTCGAGAAGCAGGCCGTCGTCGACGCCGCGGCCGCCCACGGCGTGACCCCCGCCCAGGCGGTGCTGCGCTGGCACCTGCAGCGCGGCTTCATCGTCTTCCCGAAGTCGTCGCGCAAGGAGCGCATGGCGGAGAACTTCGACCTCTTCGGGTTCGAGCTCACCGCCGACGAGGTCGCCGCGATCGACGCCCTCGACACGGGCGACGGCTCGGGCCGCGTGAGCGCCCACCCGTCCGAGGTCAACTGACCCGGTCGCCTGCGGACTCCCGCGAGGCAGCACGCACGACGAGGGGCGCCGTCCGGTCGGACGGCGCCCCTCGTCGTGCGCAGGTGGAAGGTCGGCTCAGCCGCACTCGTCGCAGATGCCCGTGGCGGGCAGGACCGTGAAGCACGTGGGGCACACTGCCGGCGGCTTCTCCGGCTCCGCGGAGCGGGCCGTCGTGCGGCGCGGCGTGCGCGTCGCGGGCGCGGCCTTCGCCGTGGCCCGACGCGCGGGCGCGGGCGCCGCCGCGGGGGCGGCACCGGGCACGTCGAACCCGCGCTTGCGCAGCAGGTCCGCGACGCCGACGGGGCTGCTGCGGAACTCCTCGGCCGTCGCGACACGGCCGGTCGCGTACCGGTGCGCGACGCCGAGGATCGCCTGCGCGTCGTAGACGCGGTCCTCGTGGACGAGCGGGGTGCCGGGGGACGCGGTGAACCCGTAGACCCCGAGGAACGCGTCCCGGCCCCGGTCGTCCCAGTCCGCGAGGGCCTGGAGGATGTGCTGCCGGGTCACTGCCGAGAAGGTTGCCACGGCACGAGCCTAGACCGCCCCGCGGGACCCCTCGGACGACGGGCGCGTGACCTTCCGCACGCGCTCGCGCCGGGCCCTGGGTGCCCGTGGATCAGGGCACGGTATAGCCCGCGGCGCGGAACATCTCGTACCACTCGGCGCGCGTGAGCGGGACCTCCGAACCGAGCGCGGCGCCGGCGACCCGGTCGGGGCTCGTCGTGCCGAGCACGACCTGCATCCGCGCCGGATGCCGCGTGATCCACGCCGTCGCGATCGCGATCGGCGGCACGTCGTACCGGGCGGCGAGGCGGTCGATCACGGCGTTGAGCTCGGGGTACTTCTCGGACCCCAGGAACACGCCCGTGAAGAACCCCGCCTGGAACGGGGACCACGCCTGGACGGTGATGTCGTGCAGGCGGCAGTAGTCGAGCGTCCCGACGTCACGGCTGACCGACTGGTCGAGGGCCTGCATGTTCGCCGCGACGCCCTGCGCGACGAGCGGGGCGTGCGTGACGGAGAGCTGGAGCTGGTTCGCGACGATCGGCTGCTCGACGTACCGGCGCAGCAGCTCGATCTGCCCCGGCGTGTGGTTCGAGACCCCGAACGCTCGCACCTTGCCCGCGGCGTGCAGGTCGGAGAACGCGCGCGCGACCTCCTCGGGCTCGACGAGGGCGTCGGGGCGGTGCAGCAGCAGGATGTCGAGGTAGTCGGTGCGCAGGGCCTCGAGCGAGCCCTCGACGGACGCGACGAGGTGCTCGTACGAGAAGTCGAAGTACGGGCCCTCGGGCACGATGCCGGCCTTGGACTGGATGACCCACTCCGCGCGCTCGGCGGGCGAGAGGTCGAGCGCCTCGGCGAAGCGGCGCTCGCAGCCGTGGAGGTCGGAGCCGTACACGTCGGCGTGGTCGAGGAACGTGATGCCGGCGTCGCGCGCGGTGCGCACCAGGGTGCGGACCTCGTCGTCGGTCTTGTCCTGGATGCGCATGAGGCCGAGCACGACGTTGGGCACCACGAGGTCGGTGCCGGTCAGGGTGAAGGTCTTCATCGGTGGAGCTCCTTCGCGGGGTAGGCGGTCCCGCCCGGGGGCGGGGTGCCGAACGGCCCCGGAAGGCCGGTCGGGGACTGCGCGAGCCTAGGAAGCGATAACCTAGAAGTCCAACAACTAGTAGTTGTCATATAGAGAACTGTGAGTGGTCAATGGATCTTCGTCAGATGGAGTACCTCGTCGCGCTCGCGGACGAGCGCCAGTTCACGCGGGCCGCCCAGCTCGTCGGCGTCTCGCAGTCGGGGCTCTCCGCCGCGGTCCGCAGCCTCGAGGAGGAGCTCGGCGCGAGCCTGTTCACGCGGACGACGCGGCGCGTCGAGCCCACCGAGGCCGGTCTCGCGCTGCTGCCGCACGCCCGTTCCATGCTCGCGCAGGCGGCCGCCGCTCGCGACGCGGTCGTGCGGGCGACGCACGCGCTGTCCGGCTCGCTGCGCGTCGGCTCGGAGCAGTGCCTCGGCGTCCTCGACGTCACCGCCCTGCTCGAGCGCTTCCACCGCCGGTACCCGCAGGTGGAGATCCACTTCGCGCAGGCAGGCTCCCACGACCTCCTCGCGCGCGTGCGGGAGGGCGACCTCGACGTCGCGTTCGTCGCGACCACCGAGCACCTGGGGCCGCTGTCCCAGACGGTCCTGGGCAGCGAGCCGCTCGTGCTCGTGTGCGCACCCGAGCACCCGCTCGCCGGGAAGGGCCGGGTCGAGTGGTCCGACCTCTCGGGCCAGGAGTTCGTCGACTTCGACCCCTCGTGGGGCGCGCGGCCGGTCAACGACGCGACGTGCGCCGCGCACGGCGTCCACCGGCGCGTGCGGTGCTCGGTCAACGACGTGCACACGCTCCTCGAGCTCGTCGACCGCGGGCTCGGCATCGCGCTCGTGCCGCGCCACGTCGCGGGCAAGCCGCAGGCCGAGCGCCTCGTGACGCTCGCGCTGCCCGAGGGTGGCGCGCCGAGCTGGGTCGTCTCCGTCGTCACGGGACGCTGGGACCGCGGCGCCTCGGCCGCGCCCCAGCTCCTGGAGCTCCTCGCGGACGCCCCCGCGTGCCGCGGCGTCGAGGTCGCCCGGGCCGACACCGCCGCGTCGCGCGAGGGCGTCGAGGTGCCGAACCCTGCCGTCGAGGCGCCGAGCCCTGCCGTCGAGGCCGTGGCGGAGGCCCGGTGACCGCCCCCGCGGGCACCGACGCACCGCTCTTCCCCCTGCGCAGCGTCGTCCTCGGCGCCTTCCTGCCCACGCTCGTCCTCGAGATCGGTGTGGGGGCCATGCTGCCGGTCGTCGCGGTCACGGCCACGGGCCGGGGCGCGAGCCTCACGGTCGCCGGTCTCGTGGCCGCGCTCGTGCCGATCGGCAAGATCCTCTTCGACCTGCCCGCCGGGGCGCTCGCCCAGCGCCTCGGCGACCGCGCGGCCATGCTGCTCGCCGGTGGCGTCGCGGCGGTCGCCTTCGCGACGATCGCGCTCACGCCCAGCCTGGGGGGCCTCGCGGCAGGGGTCCTCGCGCTAGGCGCGTCGACCGCCGTCTTCAACCTCGCCCGCCAGGCGTACCTCACCGAGATCACGCCCCCGCTGCGCCGGGCGCGCGTCCTGTCCACGCTCGCGGGCGTGCACCGCATCGGGCTGTTCCTCGGCCCGTTCGCGGGCGCGGCGGTCATCGCCGCGACCGACGTGCGCGGCGCCTACTGGCTCGGGACGGGCGCCGCGCTCACCGCGGTGGTGGTGCTCGCCGTCGTGCGGCCGGATCCCGCAGAAGCGCGGCCCGGGCGCGCGCGGCTACGCGGCGCGCGGTCCGTGCCGCGGGTCGGCATCGCCCGCGTGGCGCGCGACCACCGGCACCTCTTCGCGACGCTCGGCGTCGCGATCCTCCTGGTCAGCGCGGTCCGCGGCGCCCGGCAGACCGTCATCCCCCTGTGGGGCGAGCACCTGGGGCTGGACGCCGAGGTGACGTCGCTGATCTTCGGCGTCTCCGGCGCGCTCGACATGCTGCTCTTCTACCCGGCGGGCAAGGTCATGGACCGGTTCGGGCGCCTGTGGGTCGCCGTGCCGTCCATGCTCACGATGGCCGTCGGCCTCGCGGTGCTGCCGCTCGCGCACACCGCCCCCGCGCTCGCGGTCGTCGCGGCGGTGCTCGGCATCGGGAACGGCATGGGCTCGGGCATCGTCATGACGCTCGGCGCCGACGTCGCGCCCGCGGACGTGCGGCCGACCTTCCTCAGCGTGTGGCGCCTGTTCCAGGACACCGGCGACGCCCTCGGTCCGCTCGTGCTGTCGGCCGGTGCGGCGCTGGGGTCGCTCGCCGCGGGCGTCTGGGCGACGGCGACGCTCGGCGCGGGCTCCGCGGCCGCGCTCGCGCGGTGGGTGCCGCGCCACTCGCCGCTCGCGAACCTCGTCCGACGGCGCTAGATCCAGTCGTGCTCGCGGGCGTAGCGGGCCGCCTCGTGCCGCGTGCGCGTCTGCGTCTTCTGCATCGCGCTCGAGAGGTAGTTGCGGACCGTGCCGGGCGCGAGGTGCAGGCGGGCGGCGATCTCCGCCACGGAGTAGCCGTCCCGCGTCACGCGGAGCACGTCGAGCTCGCGGTCCGTCAGGGGCACGTCGTCGATGAGCGCGGCGGTCGACACGTCCTGGTCGACCCAGCGCCGGCCCGCGTGCAGCGCCGCGACGACCTCGGCGATGTGCGTCGGGTCCGCCGACTTGCTGACGAACCCCTGCACGCCGAGCCGCAGCGCCTTGCGCAGCACGCCCGGGCGGGCGTGGCGCGTGAGCATGAGCACGACCTGGTCGGGTAGCGAGCGGCGGACCTCCGCGACGGCGGCCAGGCCGTCGACGCCGGGCATCTCCAGGTCGATGACCAGCACGTCCGGGCGGTGGGCGAGCGTGGCGCGCACGGCGTCCGCGCCGTCGACCGCCTCCGCGAGCACCGTCACGTCGCCCTCGAGGGGGAGCAGCGCGGCGAGCGCGCGGCGCAGCAGGGCCTCGTCGTCGGCCAGCACGACGGTCGTCACGACGGCGCACCTCCCGGACCGGGCAGCCCGCCCCCGTCCGACGGCGGGAACGTCGCGGCCGTGCGGAACCGGCCGTCCGCCACCTCCGCGGTGAGGACGCCGCCCGCGTCCGCGACACGCCGTGCGAGCGTCGCCAGGCCCCGCAGGGTCGGAGGCTCGTCCGTCGGCACGCCGTCGTTGACGATCGTGATCCCCCGCTCGGTGAGCGCGACGTGCACGAGGGTCGCGCGCGCGTGCCGCAGCACGTTGGTCGTCGTCTCGCGCAGCACCTGGCTCACGAGGTCGTCCGCCTCGTCGCGGACGTCCGCGCCCCGGTCGACCCGGACCTGGATCCCGGCCGCCTCGAACAGCCGGCGGGCGTTCTCCAGCTCGGCGGAGAGGTTGAGCCGGCGCTGCCCGTAGGCGAGGTCGCGCGCCTGGGCGATCGTGTCGCCGACGAGCGCGTACGTCTCGCGCAGCTCCTCCTCAGCCCGCACCGGGTCCGTGCCGACGAGGCGGCGCGCGAGCGCGATCTTGAGCTTCACCACGTGGAGGGTGTGGCCCTGGATGTCGTGCAGGTCGCTCGCGAACCGCATGCGCTCGCGGACGACCGCGAGCTCCGCCTCGCGCTCGCGCGCCTCCTCGAGCTCGCGCATCACGTCGTAGAAGCCCTTGTTGGGGAACCGCAGGGCCACGAGCACCACCGTGAGGCCCGTCGGGACGATGACGAGGGACACCAGCCCGTCGGTCGTCACCGGGCCGGCCGCGAGCAGCCCCCACGCGCCGACGCCCGCCACGTACGCGACGAGGCCGACGGCGGCCCCGGCCCGGTGCCGGGGCAGCTCGGGGACCACGAGGCAGCCCACCACGGCGACGGCGTAGTACGCCGCCTGCACCTCGCCGCCCACGACGAGCACCCCGTACGGCCAGACGACGGCGGCGACGGCGAGGCACGGCACCGCGACGCGACCCAGGTCGCCCGCCGTCCACCGCTCGAACGCGACGACCACCGCCACGACCCCCAGCGCCAGGACGAGCGCCTGCTCCCACGTCTGCGCCTGCCGGGCCACGAGCAGCACGCCGACGACGACGAGGACGGGCAGCAGGGTGACGAGGTTGAGGCGGCGGAACCGGCGCGGCGTGCCGCGCAGCGCGGGTCGGGGCGTGGCCGGCGGCAGCGGTCCCGTCGGACGGGCCGGACCGGGCGCGGGGCGCGCCGTGGAGGGCGCGCGCGGCGCGGGCAGGTCGTCCATGGGCGGCTCGCAGGTCGGGGCTGGGTCTGGCTCCCAGTATCCGGGCGGTGCCGGGGCCTCGGCCAGTGACACCGTGTCATGCCCGAGGGGGGCAGGACGTCACGGTCCGGACCTGACGGCACGGCACTGGGCGCGCGCCGCCCGCGCGGGTGTGATGGACGCATGACCTCCCACCCCGTCATCGACGTGGACGACCTCGGCGTGCGCTACGGCGACGTCGACGCCGTCACGCACCTCTCGTTCCAGGTCGAGCCCGGCGAGCTCTACGCGCTGCTCGGCACGAACGGCGCCGGCAAGACCTCGACCCTCGAGGTCGTCGAGGGGCACCGCGCGGCGTCGTCGGGCTCCGTGCGCGTGCTGGGGTCCAGCCCCACCGACCGCCGTGCCGTGCGTCCCCGCACCGGGATCATGCTCCAGGAGAGCGGGTTCTCCCCGGACCTCACCGTCACCGAGACCGTCGCGCTGGTCGGTCGGCTCTCCGGCCGCTCCGACGCGGTCGACCGTGTCCTCGGGCTCGTCGACCTGCGCCGCGCGGCGCGGACGCGCGTCGCGCAGCTGTCCGGCGGGGAGAAGCGGCGGCTCGACTTCGCGACCGCCGTCTACGGCCGCCCCGAGCTGCTGTTCCTCGACGAGCCGACGACCGGTCTCGACATCGCGTCGCGCGACGCGCTCTGGGCCGCGGTGCAGGAGCTGCGCGACGACGGCGCGACCGTCGTCCTGACGACCCACTACCTGGAGGAGGCGCAGCAGCGCGCCGACCGGGTCGGTCTCATGCACCGCGGCCGGCTGCGGCACGAGGGGACGGTCGACGAGCTCACGCGCTCCCTGCCCGCCTCCATCCGGTTCTCGCTGCCGGCCGACGCGCCGACGCCGCCCCGGCAGGCAGCGCCCCTGGCGGACCGGTCGTGGGCGATCGAGACGTTCGAGCTCCAGCGCGACCTCAAGCAGCTCCTCGACTGGGCGGACGCGGGCGGCGTCGAGCTGCACGGGCTGTCCGCCGCACCGACCCGACTCGACGACGTGTTCCGCGCCGTCACCTCCGACCCGGCGTCGTCCTCCTGACGGCGCGCCCCCCGAACCCGAGAGGACCCGTACCCATGCTCCCCATCGCGCGCAGCGAGCTGGTCCAGCTCGTGCGCAACCGCCCCGTGCTCGTCACGTCGCTGCTCATGCCCGTGGCCGCGAGCGTGTTCTTCATCGGCTTCCGCGACGTCTTCGCCCGCATCGGCAGCCTCGGCTACGTCGCTGCCGTGCTCGTCACGACGATCGCGGCGTTCAGCCTCTACGCGACGACCGTGACCACCCTGGCCTCGCGGCGTCAGAACCTCTTCCTCAAGCGGCTGCGCTCGACCGCGGCGGGGGACGCGGCGATCCTGTCCGGCCTCGTGCTCCCGGTCAGCGTGATCGCCGTCGTCCAGGTGACCGTGATCCTCGCGGTGTTCGCCGCGGTCGGTGGCGCGCCGCACGACGCGCCCCTCCTCGTGGTCGCGGTCCTCGCGACGTTCGCGATGCTGCTCGCCCTCGGTGTCGCGACCGCCGGCATCACGACCTCGCCCGAGCACGCCCAGGTCACGACGCTGCCCCTGAGCCTCGGCACGGTGGTGGTCTCGAGCTGGGTGGGCATCACCGGGACGGAGAGCCTGCCGCTGCTCAAGCGGCTCCTGCCCGGGGGCGCGGCGACCGAGCTCGTCGTGGACGCCTGGAACGGCGGCGCCGCGCTCTCCGACTCGCTCCTCCTGCTCGCTCCCACGCTCGCGTGGGTCGTCGTGGCCGTCGCGCTCGCGGGCCGCATGTTCCGCTGGGAGCCGCGACGCTGAGCGCTCCGGACCGATCTCGGCCGTGCGCGCACCCGGCGCTCGCGGCCTCGCCCGACGACCCCGTCGCTCGCCGACATCCTGCACGGAAGGACGCACCATGGACGACCGCAGGCCCCGCCCTGTACCCGCCATACCCGCCGACCCGACCGACCCGGCCGGGGGAGCCGCCCGCGACGACCTGCTCGTCGTCGACGACCTCTTCCTGCTCCTCCTGGACGACGACGGTGCGTCGATCCAGGCGGCCGGGACGCTGTACTACACGCTCGGCGGGGCGGTGCTCACCGAGCTCGCGCTGCTCGGGCGCGTGGAGGTCGACGACACGGGCGTCCTCAACGGGCCGCGCGTCACCCCGGTCGGCGACGGACCGTTGCCCGACCCGCTCCTGCAGGCGGCGTTCGACACGGTCGCGGCGAAGACCCAGCGGGTGCAGCCGCTGCTCGTCGCGCTCGGCGCCGACCTGTGGCGCGAGGTGATCGAGCGGCTCGTCGCGCGGGGCCTCGTCCGCCGGGAGGAGCGCACGGTGCTCGGGCTCTTCCGCACGACGCGGTGGCCCGCGGCGGACGCCGAGCACGAGGCGCGTCTGCGGGCCCGGGTCCGGCGCGTGCTGGAGGACGGCGAGGCGCCCGACGCGCGGACGGCGGCGATCGTCGGGCTGCTCTCGGCGAGCGGGGCGCTCCCGTCGCTCCGGCCGCCCCTGCCCTGGAACGCGGTCACCGCAGCGCGGGCGCAGGAGCTCCAGCGCGGTCAGTGGGGGCCGGAGGCCGTCGCCACGGCGGTCGCGCGCACGGCCGCGGCGATCACGGCGTCGACGGCCGCGGCCGCCGTCGCTGCCGCCGCAGCGGCCGGGCGCTGACCCGGCGGGTCCGTCGTCCGCCCGGCGGCGCGGCCCGGCGACCGTCTCGGGCGACCCGGCGCGGGCGCCCAGGCGCGGCCGGGTCGCTCAGACGAGCGTGAGGACGCCGAGCACGCCGACCGCGAGGGCGAGGAGGAGCGAGACCGCGATGAGGACGACGTGCACGGTGAGGAAGCGCGTCGCGCGGCCCTCGGCGTCGCGCGAGCGCGGGTCCTTGGCGATGCGCTGGAGGAAGCGCGGCCAGATGAGCAGGTTCCACGCGGCCGTGACGAGCAGGACCACGGACCAGACGACGGGGATCTCCACGTCCCGAGCATGCCAGGCGGCGGCGGGGGCCTCGGTCGGGGCGACCGCGGGCAGGGTGTGGGATCCAGCACATCGACGCGGCCGTGAGGTGAGGCTAACCTTTCCCCTGGTCGACGCGCTCGCGGGGCCGCCGTTCCGCCCGGGGACCCGGGCGCCGCACGAGGAGCCGCCCGTGTCCGTCAAGACGGTCAAGCCCCAGGACGCGCACGTCGTCACGCTGAGCGTCGTCGGGAGGGAACGGGTCAGCCCGAACGTCGTCCGGGTCACGCTCGGGGGACCGGAGCTGGACCTCTTCACCCCGCTAGGTTTCGACCAGTGGTTCCGGCTCTTCCTCCCGCGCGAGGACCAGGACGCGCTGCGCCTGCCGACCCGCGCGTCGGGCCTCTGGTACGTCCAGTACCTGGCGACGCCCAAGGCGCGGCGGCCCTGGGTGCGGAACTACACCGTGCGCGCGGTGCGCCCGGAGCTGCGCGAGCTCGACGTGGACTTCGTCGTGCACGGAGACGCGGGCCCCGCGTCGTCCTTCGCGCTGTCGGCCGAGCCGGGGGACCGGGTCGGACTGCTCGACCAGGGGGTCGGCTACCACCCGCGCGTCCCGCACGACTGGACGCTCGTCGTCGCGGACGAGACCGGGATGCCCGCGGTCGCGGGCATCTGCGAGTCCTTGCCCGACGACGCGCGCGGCCTCGCGGTGGTCGAGGTCCCGGAGGCGGCGGACGTCCAGGAGTTCCGCGTGCCCGCAGGCGTCGAGCTCCGCTGGCTCCCGCGGGACGGTGGCCGTCCCGAGGGCGGCGACCCCCACGACCTGCTCCCGGGCCGCCTCGCGCTCGACGCCGTGCGGTCGGCCGACCTGCCCGCCGGCCCCGTCTACGCGTACGCGGTCGGCGAGTCGGCGCTCGCGACGGGCGTGCGCCGCCACCTCGTCAACGACCGGGGCGTGCCGAAGACGCACGTCGACTTCGTCGGGTACTGGCGCCACGGTCACGCGGCGTCCGCCTGACGGGCCCCGCGCGCACCGTCGCGCGCCGGGTCGTCGTGCGGCGGGTCGGGTTGCGGGCCGGGTCGGTCAGACCCGGCGGAGCTGGCGGAACATGGGGCAGTCGAACGGGTCGCGCGCCGAGAGCCCCACGCGGTTGAGGTACCGGACGACGATCGCGTACGACTGCACGAGGCTCGTCTCCGTGTACGGCAGGCCGAGGTGCGCGCAGTGCTCGCGCACGATCTCGCGCGCCCGGGCGAGGTGCGGGCGCGGCATGCTCGGGAACAGGTGGTGCTCGATCTGGAAGTTGAGCCCGCCCATGAGGATGTTCATCCACCAGCCGCCGCGGATGTTGCGCGACGTGAGGACCTGCTTGGACAGGAAGTCGATCTTGCTGTCGGCGGGGATGATCGCCATGCCCTTGTGGTTGGGGGCGAACGACGCCCCCATGTAGACGCCGAAGACGGCGAGCTGGACGCCCAGGAAGGCGGCCGCGAGGCCGAGGGGCAGGAACCAGACGACCGCGCCGACGTAGAGCGACAGGCGCAGCGTGATGGTGACGATCTCGATGACGCGCGTGCGGATGTCGCCGCGCGCGCGGCCGCCGGCGAGGAGCGACCGGAACGCCTGCACGTGCAGGTTCACGCCCTCGAGCGTGAGGAGCGGGAAGAACAGCCAGCCCTGGTAGCGGTTGATGACGGCCCGGACGCCCTTCGCGACCTCCGCGTCCTCCTCGAGGAACACGACGACGTCGGGCGCGATGTCCGGGTCCTTGCCGCGGCGGTTCGGGTTCGCGTGGTGGCGCGTGTGCTTGTTCATCCACCACGAGTGGCTGATGCCGACGACGCCGTTGGCGAGCACCTTCCCGAGGCGGTCGTTCGCCGGGCCGGACGCGAAGACCTGGCGGTGGGACGCCTCGTGCGCGACGAACGCGAACTGGGTGAGGATCAGGCCGAGCGCCCCGGCGACGAGGAGCTGGAACCACGAGTCGCCCAGGAGCACGAACCCGGCGACGGCGCCGCCGAGCGCGAGCGTGAGGATCCCGAGGGTCCACAGGTAGTAGGCGTGCGTGCGGCGGAGCAGGCCCGCGTCGCGCACCGTGCGCGACAGCGCGCTGTAGGTGCTGGTGACGGCGCCGGGCTCGTCGGTCCGGGGGCGGGTGGCCCGGAAGCCCGGGCGCACTGCGGCAGAGGTCATGTGTCCTCGCAGGGGTGTCGGTGTCGACTTCCCAGCCGCGGAGGTGAGCAGGTGCCCGTCGTGCAGATGACCCCACCCTACGGGACCGTAGGTTGCGCGCGCGAGGGGGGCGGGTGAAGGAGTCGCGAAGGAGCGACACGTCTCCGACGGCGTCAGGCGGCGAACCGGAAGGTCTGGCGGTACTCCGTCGGCGTGATCCCGACCGCCCGGCGGAAGTGGTGCCGCAGGAGCGCGGCCGACCCGAAGCCGCTGCGGCGCGCGACCTCCTCCAGGTCGAGCGACGACTCCTCCAGCAGCGACTGCGCGTGCGCCACGCGCTGCGACGTGAGCCACGCGAGGGGGGTCGTCCCGGTCTGCGCGACGAACGCGCGCGCGAACGTGCGCTCGGAGGTGTGGGCCCGGCGGGCGAGGTCGCGCACCGTCAGCGGCTCGTCGAGGTGCTCGGTCATCCACTCCAGCAGCTCCCCGAACGAGTCCTCCTCGCACTCCGGGACCGGGCGCTCGATGAACTGGCGCTGCCCGCCGTCGCGCTGGGGCGGCACGACCATGCGGCGGGCGATCGTGTTGGCCACCCGTGCCCCGAGCTCGCGGCGCACGAGGTGCAGGCACGCGTCGATGCCCGCCGCCGTGCCCGCGCTCGTGATGAGGTTGCCGTCGTCGACGAAGAGCACGTCGGGGTCGATGTCGAGGCTCGGGTAGCGGCGCCGCAGCTCGTCGGCGTGCATCCAGTGCGTCGTCACCCGCCGCCCCTCGATGACGCCCGCGGCCGCGAGCACGAACACGCCCGAGCACACGCTGAGCAGCAGGGCGCCGCGGTCGGACGCGCGGCGGACGGCGTCGAGCACCTCGGGCGGGTAGTCGGTCCCGATGCGGATCGCGGGCACGACGACCAGGTCGACGTCGTCCGTCGCGGACAGGTCGTGGTCGGGCACGACGTGCGCGCCCACCGACGTGCGGACCGGGCGTCCCGCGACCGGCCCGCACACGCGGAAGTCGAACGACGGGACGCCGTCGTCGCTGCGGTCGAGGCCGAAGACCTCGCACACGACGCCGAACTCGAACGGGGCCAGGCCGTCGCACACGACGGCCGCGACGGATCGCACCATGACCGGCACGCTACGCCGCTGGCAGGATCTTGTCGAGAGGTGTCAGTGCTGCCACTCGTCGGTCCGCTCGTGCGCCGGGAGGGTGGAGCCATGGACATCTTCTGGGGTGTGGTGGTTCTTCTCCTCGTCGTCGGCCCGACGGTCGCGGCCCTCGCGGTCCGACGTGAGGATCCCGCGCGACCATGGTTCCCCGCCGGGTCCGACGGCGCGTGGCCGGGCGGCGCCGCGTGGGACGCGCGTGAGGACCGGTCGGTGCACGGCGAGCGCTGGGACCGCGACGCGCAGCGGCTCGACGCCGACCTGCGCGCCGCCGCGTCGCGCCCGGTCGAGCCGGGGGCCGTCGTCGACCCGCACGAGGTCGCGGCCGAGGTCGTGCTGCGGCGCGTCGTGCCGAACCCCGCCGTGCGCGACGGCGTGCGCGCCGCGCCTGCCGTGCCGGGCGGTCGCCCCGGCGCGAACGCGCCGCGGCGGCCGGGGACCCGGGGCACGCCGCTCGCGCAGTGAGCCCCCGCGCAGTGAGCCCCCGCGCAGTGAGCCCCCGCGCGGAGTCGTGCAGCGCGGTCGTGCGCGGCGACCGCGTGCAGCGGCTCCGGGCGCACGAACGGCCCGGACCTCGCGGAGGTCCGGGCCGTTCGTGGGGGAGAGGGTGTCGCTCGGGTCAGGCGCGAGAGCCGACCGCGTCGACGTCCGCGTCGCCCGTGAGCTGGTCGAGGCCCTCGAGCTCGTGCGCCTCCCACGGAGCGTGGCCGAGGCTCGGGATCATCGTCGCGAGCTCGGGGCGCCACTTGGTGAAGCGGGCGGGGAAGCAGCGCTCGAGCAGGTCGATCATCGCGGGGACGGCCGTCGAGGCGCCCGGCGAGGCGCCGAGCAGGCCGGCGATCGAGCCGTCGGACGCCGCGATGACCTCGGTGCCGAACTCGAGGACGCCCTTGCCGTCCTTGTCCTTCTTGATCACCTGGACGCGCTGGCCCGCGGTGATGGTCTCCCAGTCCTTGGGGTGGGCCGTCGGCATGAAGCCCTGGAGCGCGGTGAACTTGGTCTCCGGGCTCGCGAGGAGCTGGCCGACCAGGTACTGGGTGAGGTCGAGGTTCTTCAGGCCCGCGCCGACCATCGAGCCGAGGTTGTGCAGGCGCAGCGACGTGAACAGCCCGAGGTACTTGCCCTTCTTGAGGTACTTGGGGCTGAACCCGGCGTAGGGGCCGAACATGAGGTACGTCTTGCCCTCGACGACGCGCGTGTCCAGGTGCGGGACCGACATGGGCGGCGAGCCGACGTCGGCCTTGCCGTAGACCTTCGCCTGGTGCTGGGCGACGAGCGCCGGGTCGTCCGTGCGGAGGAACTCGCCGCTGATGGGGAAGCCGCCGTAGCCCTTCGCCTCGGGGATGCCGGCCGCCTGGAGGAGCGGCAGCGCGCCGCCGCCGGCACCGACGAACACGAACCGGGCCTCGACCGTCGAGCGGCGCTTCGGGGCGTTCCACGAGCGGTCCTTGACCGTCAGGCGCCAGCGGCCGTCCTTCGTCTTCTTGAGGTTCTTGACCTCGTGCTCGAGGTAGAGCTGCGTGCCCTCCGAGACGAGGTAGTCGACGAGCTGCTCGGTGAGGGCGCCGAAGTCGACGTCCGTCCCGCTCGTCGCGCGCGTCGCCGCGACCGGCTCGTCGCCGTCGCGCTCGGCGACCAGGAGCGGGGCCCACTCGGCGATGACCGCCGGGTCGTCCGTGAACTCGAGCTCGCTGAACAGCGGGTGGCGGCGCAGGGTCTCGAAGCGGCGACGCAGGTAGTCGACGTTCTCCGCGCCGCGCACGAACGTCATGTGCGGGGTGCGGGAGATGAAGCTCGCGGGCTGCGGCAGGGCGCCCGTCGTGAGCAGGTGGTGCCAGAACTCGCGCGACACCTCGAACTGCTCGTTGATCTTCACCGCCTTGGTGATGTCGATCGAGCCGTCCGGCTTCTCCGGCGTGTAGTTCAGCTCGCACAGGGCGGCATGACCCGTCCCGGCGTTGTTCCACGGGTTCGACGACTCCTGCGCCACGGCGTCCAGGCGCTCGTAGATGCGCACCGTCCAGGTGGGCTCCAAGACCTTCAGGAGTGCCCCGAGCGTGGCGCTCATGATGCCACCGCCGATGAGGGCTACGTCGATCTGGTCTGCGCTGCTTGCGGGGTTGCTCGCTCGACTCGACACATGTCGATCCTACGCTTGTGAAAGAGTGCACTAACTGTGCGGTGCGTCACGGGCGTGCGTCACACTTTCGCGGGACCTCGGTCCCGACCCGGGCAGGTCGGACGTCTCGTACCGCGCGATCCGCCGCATCCGCCCAGGTAGAGCTCTGGTCCCGCGAGGTAGAGCTCTGGTCCCGCGAGGTAGAGCTCTGGTCTCGCAGGGTGGAGCCGCGGTTCCCCCGAGGCAGTCGACCACGGCTCCACCTCGGCGTACCGAGGCTCTACCTCGTGGGGGCGGGGGCGTCCTGCGGCGGGGAGTACGGGGAGGGCCAGGGGCCGATCTCGGGGAGGCTCACGGGCTCGCCCGCGAGGCGGGCGGTGGGCTCGGTGGTGGGAGCTCGGCCGGCGAGCCAGGCGGCGACGTCGCTGAGGTTGCCGTGGACGACGACGGCCCCCCGGCCGGGCCCGGACGCGGCCCCAGGCGCGGCCCCGGGTTCGGCAGCCGCACGGCGGCCGCCCGGTCCCGCACGCAGGCCGCCGGGGCCCACGACGAGGTCAGCCGGTTCTCCGGCGAGCTCGACCACGACGTCGTCCGCGAGCCGCACCCCGAGGAAGTCGAGGAGGTGGAGACCGAGCGCGGGAGGCCACGTGTCGAGCCCGACGCCCGCGTCGAGGTCGACGGCGTGGATCCGCACCTCGCGCCACCAGGCCACGAGCGCGTCCGTGACCGTGCCGTCGCGGTAGGTCACCGGCGCCGCCCACCCGGCTGACCCGGCGGCGGGCCACGCGGCGTCGAGGCGGTCCGCCAGCGCGTCGAGCGCCGCGACGTGCTGCGCGGCCGAGCGCAGCGCGCCCGTCCGGATGCCGGCCTCGCGCCCGGCCGCGCCGCCGTCGTACACCTCGACGAGCTCACCGTCGGCGGCGCGCTCGGCCTGCCGCGCCATGGCCTCGCCGATGGCGGTGACGTGCGCGAGCACGTGGCTGCGCGACCACCCGGGCAGGGCCGACGGCGCGTCGAGCCCGGCGGCGTCGAGCCCGCGCGCCGCGTCGGTCACCGCGTCGAGAGCGGCGCGCGCGTCGCTCCGGACCTCCTCGACGTCGGGCGGGGTGAGGGCGGGGGTGTCGGTCAGGGCCACAACAGCTCCTTCGTCCAGGTGGTCGGCGCGCCGGACGCCGCGGTGTAGCGGAGGCGGGTCTGGCCCGCGCCCGACGAGGCCCAGAACTCCACGCTCGTCGCGTCGAGCGCGTAGGCGGTCCACGCGTCGAGGACGAGCCCGGGCTGCGCCCGCACGCGGTCGAGGGCGGCGTCCCACGCCTCGCGGTACGTGGTGCGGGACGGCAGCGGGGCGCTCTGCGACCCCGCCAGAGCGGTCGCGCGGGAGAAGTCGGACCGGTCCCGGAAGTCCGCGGCGGACGTCTCGGCGTCCAGGGGCACGACGGGCCCGCGCACGCGGACCTGCCGCCCGTGCTCGCGCCAGAGGAACGTCAGGGCGGCGTTCGGGTTCTGCGCGAGCGCGACGCCCTTGGGGGAGTCGGCGCGCGTGGCGAAGACCCACCCGTCGCCGTCGAGATCCTTGAGGATGAGGGTCCGGGCGTCCACGCGGCCGCTCGCGTCGGCGGTCGAGAGCGTGGCGGCGTGCGGTGCGGGCAGCCCGGCGTCGATCGCGTCGTCGAGCCAGCGGACGAAGAGCGCGCCCGGGTCGTCGGGTGCGGCGTCGACGTCGAGGCCGGGGAGGTCCGGGCCGAAGACGGGCAGGGCCCGCAGGCGTTCGCGCAGGGACGGGCGGTCGGCGTCGGTCATGCGTCCTCCGGGGTGGTCGTGAGCGGGTCGAGCAGCGCGACGAAGCCCCGCGCGGCGGCGGTCATCGCGTCCGGGTCGTCGAGGGCGCGCGCGAGGACGTAGCCGCCCTGCACCACCGCGACGGCGGCGAGGGCGCGGTCGCGCGCCGCGTCGTCGGGCAGCCCGCCCTCGACGAGGACGGCGGCGGCCAGGTCGACGAGCCCGCGGAAGTAGGTGCGGACCTCCGCGGCGAGCGCGGTGTCGTCCATGACGGCCTGGTCGCTCACGAGGCGTCCGACCTTGCAGCCGGCGAGCGCGGGCCGCGGCCGTTCGAGATAGCGGACGAGACGCTCGACGGCGGAGCCCGGTGCGCCGAGGTCGCGGCGCGCTGCGTCGAGGCCCGCGGTCGTCGTGGCGTGCACGGCCGCCGCGGCGAGGTCGTGCTTCGTGGGGAAGTGGTGGTAGAGGCTGCCCTGCCCGACCCCGCTCGCGGCGAGGACCTGGCGCGGGCTCGTCGCGCCGACACCCTGGGCCCAGAACAGCTCCTGCGCGGCGGCGACGAGGCGGTCGCGGTTCGAGCCGGGCGCGTCAGCGCGCGACTCATGGCTCGTTCCGGAGTGCACGTGAGCAGCCTAGCGTCCGACCATACCTACCGCTAGGTATGGTCCGGGCGAGTCTCGGCGTCCCGGTCTGCGCAGGCCGCGCCTGGAGGATCACGACGGCCGGGCCGCCCCCGCCTTGTGGGCCGCCACCACCACGTCGTCGGGCTCGCTCGTCGGCGGGGTGCGACGTTGGAGAGGCCGTGCACGAGCCCGCGCGGCGCGCGTCGCCACGATCGACCCATGGACCCGGACCTCGCCGCGCTGCTCGACGACCTCGTCTCCGCCACGACGCACGGGGCGGTGCCCTCCGCGGACAGCCTCCTCGCCGTCCTCGAGACGGGTGACGACGACCTCCTCGACGTCGTCGCGGCGGCCGCCCGGGTCCGACGCCGGTGGTTCGGCCGGCGCGTGAAGCTCGCCTACCTCGTCAACCTCAAGTCCGGGCTCTGCCCCGAGGACTGCACGTACTGCTCCCAGCGTCTCGGGTCCTCCGCGGAGATCCTGCGGTACACGTGGCTCCGGGCGCCCGAGGCGCTCGGCGCGGCGCGCGCGGGGATCGACGCCGGGGCGTCGCGCGTGTGCCTCGTGGCGAGCGGGCGCGGCCCCACGGAGCGCGACGTGGCCCGCGTCTGCGGGGTCGTCGCCCGGATCGTCGAGGAACACCCCGGCGTCGAGGTCTGCGCGTGCCTCGGGCTGCTGTCCGACGGACAGGCCGAGCAGCTGCGCGACGCGGGCGCGCACGCCTACAACCACAACCTCAACGCGTCGGAGGACGCGTATCCCGAGATCTGCACGACCCACGACCACGCAGACCGCGTCGCGACCGTCCGGCGCGTCCAGGGCGCCGGGCTGTCGGCCTGCTCGGGACTCATCGCGGGGGCGGGGGAGACCCCCGAGCAGCTCGTCGACGTGCTCCTGGAGCTGCGGGCGCTCGACCCGGACTCCGTCCCGGTCAACTTCCTCGTGCCCTTCGAGGGGACGCCGCTCGCCGCGCGCAACGACCTCACGCCGCAGCACTGCCTGCGGATCCTCGCCGCCGCACGGTTTGCGCTGCCCCGGGCCGAGCTCCGTCTGGGCGCCGGGCGGGAGCTCCACCTGCGGGCCCTGCAGCCGCTCGCCCTGCACGTGGCGAGCTCGCTGTTCCTCGGTGACTACCTCACGGCCGAGGGGCAGGACGCCGCCGCGGACCTCGCGCTGATCGCGGACGCCGGCCTCGAGGTCGAGGAGGTTCCCGGGCCCGCCGGGCCGACGGCGACGGCGCGCGTCGTGCCGCGCCGCCGAGGGGCGGGGACGGGCGTCGCGCCCAACGCCTGATGCCCGTCCGCCGCGTCCGTCGTAGCGTGAGGGCGTGACGGTGCAGCAGCGGGTGCTGGTGGTCGCGGTCCTCGCGTCGTTCGTGTCGTTCCTGGACGGCTCGGTGGTCAACGTCGCGCTGCCCGCGATCTCCGCCGAGCTCACCACCGGGCCGGTCACGGGTCTTGCACTGCAGCAGTGGGTCGTCGACGCCTACATGATCACGCTCGGCGCGCTGATCCTCCTGGCCGGGTCGCTCTCCGACGTCCACGGGCGACGCCGCATCATGGCGATCGGCCTCGTCGGGTTCGCCGTGACGTCCGTGGCGTGCGCGCTCGCACCCGACGGCCTCGTCCTCGTCGTCGCGCGCGGCCTCCAGGGCGTCGCGGGCGCCCTGCTCGTGCCCAGCTCGCTCGCCATGATCATCTCGACGTTCGACGGCGAGCGGCAGGCCCGGGCGATCGGCTCCTGGACCGCGTGGACCAGCACCGCGTCGCTCGTCGGGCCGCTGCTCGGCGGCATCCTCATCGACGCGATCTCGTGGCGCTGGGTCTTCTGGATCAGCGTGCTGCCCGTCGCGGTCACGCTGTGGCTGCTGCGCGGCGTCCCGCGGTCCGCGGCGGAGGAGCCGGGCTCCGCGGCCGGCCCGGGCGGACGACGGCGCATCGACACGCTCGGGGCGACGCTCGCCGCCGTCGGGCTCGCGGGGACGGTGTTCGCCCTCATCGAGCAGGGCCGCTTCGGGTGGGCGAGCCCCGTCGTGTGGGCGCCGTTCGCCGTCGGGGTGGCGTGCCTGGCCGCGTTCGTGGGGTGGGAGCGTCGTGCTCCGGACCCGATGCTGCCGCCGCGCCTGTTCCGGGTGCGCAACTTCGCGTGGGGCAACCTCGCGACCGCGGCGATCTACGGCGCGCTGTACTTCGGCGGGTTCGTCGTCACGCTCTTCCTCCAGCAGGTCGGCGGGTACAGCGCGACCGCCGCCGGGCTCGCCCAGCTCCCCGTCACGCTCGTGCTCCTCGCGCTCTCGACGCGCTTCGGGGCGCTCGCGGGCCGCTACGGGCCGCGCCTGTTCATGACGCTCGGCCCGATCGTCGGCGGTGCGGGCTACCTCCTCCTGCTCACGACGACCGACGACGCCGTCTACGTCGCCCAGGTCCTGCCGGGTCTCGTGCTCTTCGGCCTCGGCCTCGCGATGACGGTCGCGCCGCTGACGTCGGCGATCCTCGGCTCGATCCCCGCGGCCGACGCCGGCATCGGCTCCGCGGTGAACAACGCGGTGTCGCGCGTCGCGGGGCTCGTCGTCATCGCGTTCGCGGGGGTGATCGTGGGCGGCGTGCTCGACCTCGACGGCTTCCACCGCTCGCTCCTCGTCACGGCGGCCCTGCTCGTCCTCGGCGGCGTGCTCAGCTGGGTCGGCATCCGCAACGACCGCGTGCGCGCCGCCGGCGCCGGTCAGGCCGGGAGCGGCTGAGGCGGGGGTGCCGACTCCACGTACCGAGCCCGCCGTGCCGTCGGCTAGCGCACCGTCTGCAGGTCGTGGGTCGAGGTGTTGAGGCGACGTGCGCCGTCGGGCACGTCCGGCGGGAACGCGACGACGATGTCCTCGATCCGGACGCCGAAGCGGCCGGGCAGGTAGACGCCCGGCTCGACGGAGAAGCACATGCCGGGCTCGACCGGGCGGTCCTCGCCCTCCACCATGTACGGCGGCTCGTGCGTCGTCGTGCCGATGCCGTGACCGGTGCGGTGGACGAACTGCTCGCCGTAGCCCGCGTCGACGATGACGGCGCGCGCGGCGCGGTCGACGTCCTGGCACGTGGCGCCCGGGCGCACCGCGTCGACCCCGGCCTGCTGCGCGCGCCGGACGACGTCGTAGACCTCGCGCTGCAGGGCCGCGAGGCCGTCGTCCGTGCCGCCCGCGACGAGCACCGTCCGGGAGGTGTCCGACCCGTACCCGTCGCGCAGGCCGCCGAAGTCGAGCACGACGAGGTCGCCGGGCTCGATGACGCGGTCGCCCGCGTCGTGGTGCGGGTCGGCGCCGTTCGGGCCGGAGCAGACGAGCGTGAAGTCGACCTGCTCGTGCCCGTGCTCGCGCAGGAACCGGTCGAGGTCCGCCGCGACGTCCCGCTCGCGCCGACCGGCGAACGCGACGCCCAGGACGTCCGCGAACGCGGCGTCGGCGGCCGCGCCCGCCGCGGCGAGGCGCTCGACCTCCGCCGCGTCCTTGACGGCCCGCAGCGTCGGGACGGTGTCGGAGAAGGCGGTGAAGCGGGCGCCGGGCAGCGCGCGCTCGAGCCCGAGCACGTGCAGCGCCCACGTGGCGTCCGAGACGGCGTAGGCACCGTCCCTGGCGAGGAGGCGCGCCGCGGCGTCGTGCTCGTCGTCGCCGTCGCGCCACGTCACGACGTCGAGGCCCTCCGCGCCCGGGGCGGAGGCCAGGTCGCCCCGCTCGAGCAGCGGCACGACGACGGACGCACCGCCCGCCGTCCCGGTCCCCTCGGCGGGGATCGTGAGCAGCGTCAGCCGCTCCGTCTCCGGCGGCGCGTACCCGGTGAAGTACGCGAGGTCGGGGCCGGGCGAGACGAGCAGCCCGGCGAGCCCGGCCTCCCGCGCGTGCGCGGCGGCGCGCTCGCGGCGCGCGGCGTAGACCTCGGGACCGAACGCGGCCCCCGGACGTGCGGCATCGGTGCTCGACATGAGCCCAGCGTGGCACCGTGCGCCGCCGAGATCGACCCGAGCGGCCCGACGTCGCCCCCCGCTCGGCCCGCTCGGGCGGCCGGGTCGGTCTCGGTCGTGGCGGTCCGGGTCGGGCCGCGAGTGGCAGGGTGGTCGCATGACCGACGTGCGCAACCTCCTCGCCGCCCTCGACACGTTCGACGGGCACTGGCAGCCGCACCGCGTGGCGAGCCTCAACGACGCCGACGTCAAGGTGGTGAAGGTGCTGGGCGAGTTCGTCTGGCACACGCACCCCGAGACCGACGAGCTGTTCCTCGTGCTCGACGGCGAGCTGACGATCGACCTGCGCGACGGCGGCGTCGAGCGGGCGGTCGTGCTGGGGCCGCACGACCTGTTCGTGGTGCCGCGGGGCGTCGAGCACCGGCCGCGCGCCGTCGTCGAGACCTCCGCGGTGCTCGTCGAGCGGCAGGGGACGGTCAACACGGGCGACGCGGGCGGCGACCTCACGTCGCCGCTGCGGGAGCTGAGGGACGAGCCGCGGACCGCCTGAAGGGTCGCAGCCCGACCGACCCGGGCGTGCGGGACCGGCCCGCGGCGGGTCGATCGGGCGTCGCCCGGGCCGGTCGCGCGGGGTCAGACCCGGACGACGACCTTGCCGCGCACGTGCCCGGACTGGCTCGCGCGGTGCGCGTCGGCGGCGTCGGCGAGGTCGAAGACCTCCGCGACCTCCGGCCGCAGCAGGCCCTCGTCGCCGAGCCGCGCGAGCTCGGCGAGGTCGGCCGCGTCGGGGCGCACCCACACGTAGTGCCCGCCCAGCTCGTCGCGTGCCCGGGCGTCGGTGATCGAGGCGACCGTGCCGCCGTCGCGCAGCACCTGCGGGACCGAGTCGAGCGCGTCGCCGCCCACGTAGTCGAGGACGACGTCCACGCCGTCGGGCGCGAGCGCCCGGACCCGCTCCGCGAGCCCGTCGCCGTACGTCACCGGCTCCGCGCCGAGCGACCGCAGGAAGTCGTGGTTGCGCTCCGACGCCGTCCCGAGGACGCGTGCCCCGAGCGCCTTCGCGATCTGGACGGCGAACGACCCGACCCCGCCCGCGGCGGCGTGCACGAGCACCGTCTGCCCGGCGGCGAGACCGGTGCGCCGGATGGTCTGGTACGCCGTGAGGCCCGCGAGGGGGACGGCCGCCGCCTCCTCGAACGACCACGCCGCCGGCTTGCGGGCCAGCGTCCGGACGGGCGCCGCGACGAGCTCGGCGAACGTGCCGCCCGAGACCTCGCCGCCCACGACGTCCTTGCGCACGTACCCGTACACCTCGTCGCCGACCTGGAGCTCGGGGGTGTCGAGGCCCACGCGCTCGACGACGCCGGCGACGTCCCAGCCGGGCACGACGGGGAAGACCGCGTCCATGACCTGGTCGAGATATCCCTCGCGGACCTTCCAGTCCACCGGGTTCACGCTCGCCGCGCGCACGCGCACGAGGACGGAGTCGGGCCCGACCTTCGGGGTCGGGAGGTCGGTCGTCTCGAGGACGTCGGGGCCGCCGTAGCGGGAGTAGGTGATGGCTCGCATACGGGCGGCAACCCCGCGGACGCTCGACGGATTCCCGCGGCGCGGTCAGCCCTCGAACGCCGTGGGGTCCATGAAGAGGACCTCCCACTGGTGCCCGTCGAGGTCGGCGAAGCTCCGCGAGTACATGAAACCGCCCTCCTCCTGCGGGTCCTTGACCGCCGTCGCACCGGCGGCGAACGCGGCGTCGGCGAGCCGGTCGACCTCGGCGCGCGAGCCCACGCTCAGCGCGTTGATGACCTCGGTCGTGGCGGTCGCGTCGGCGATCGCCTTGTTCGTGAACCGCTGCGCGAACTCCGCGGTGAGGAGCATCACGTAGATCGTGTCGCTGAGGACGATCGAGGACGCGTTCTCGTCCGTGAACTGCTCGTCCACCGTGTACCCCAGCGCGGTGTAGAACGTCTTGGCCGCCTCGAGGTCCTGGACGGGCAGGTTGACGAAGATCTGGGTGCTCATGCGGTCCTCCGGTGTCGCGGGCGCCGGGCCCGAGGGGTGTCGCGGGGTAGACGCACCCGAGCCCGCAAACTCATCGACGCGGTGGGGCCCGGGGGTCTGTCGCGCGGCCCCCGGCGACCGGTAGCGTCCGACGCAGGGCTCCGCGCACAGTTCTCGAAGGACAGGTCGGCGGGGTGCCGGCCGGGGGACGCGACGTGGCGTCCCTGCTCTTCTCCACCGCCACCGAGCCCGAGAGGAACCGGCCATGACCGACGTCGACCGCTCCCAGACCCCCGCCGAGGCACCCGCCGGGTCGCCTCCCGACCCTCGCCCGGACACCGTCGTGCTCGTGCACGGACTCTGGATGACTCCCCGGAGCTGGGAGGGCTGGGTCGCGCACTACGAGCAGCAGGGGCTCACCGTCCTGACCCCCGGCTACCCCGGTTTCGAGATCGAGGTGGAAGCGCTCCGGGAGAACCCGCAGCTCATCGCCGACCTCACCGTCCCGGAGACGCTGGACCACCTGGCCTCCGTCATCGAGGCGCTCGACGCGCCGCCGATCATCATGGGCCACTCGTTCGGGGGCACGCTCACCCAGCTCCTGCTCGCGCGCGGCCTCGGCGCCGCCGGCGTGGTCGTGGACTCGGCGCCCACCGAGGGCGTGCGCGTCAGCCCGGTGTCCCAGGCGCGCTCGCTCTTCCCGGCGCTGCGGAACCCCGCGAACCGGCACCGCGCCGTCGGCTTCACGCCCGAGGAGTTCCACTACGCGTTCACGAACACGCTCAGCGAGGAGGAGTCGCACGCCGTGTGGGAGCGGTACGCCATCCCCGCGCCGGGCCACTGGGTGTGGGAGTACGGGCTCATCGCGAACTACAAGCCCGGCCACCAGGACACGTGGGTCGACTACTCCGCGGACCGGGCGCCCCTGCTCTTCGTCGCGGGGGAGCAGGACCACATCATGCCGCCGTCGGTGAACCGTTCGAACGCGAAGCACTGGGAGGCCTCGCCCGCGCTCACCGAGTACTACGAGTTCGCCGGCCGCGACCACTGGACGTGCGCGGCACCGGGGTGGGAGGCGGTCGCGGACCACGCGCTCGGCTGGGCCCTCGCGCACGCGAGGGCCCAGCGGACCTGACGGCTCCGGGCCCGCGACGGCGTCAGACGAGCACGTCGCCGTCGCGGGCCACGACCCGGCCGCCCGCGACGACCAGCGCGCGGCGCGGGGCGCGCACGACGGCGTCGGGCACGTTCTCCGCGTCGACGAGCACCACGTCCGCGGGCGCGCCGACGACGAGGTCGTGGACGTCGCGGCCGACGAAGCGCGCGGCGTCGGACGTCGCGACGCGCGCGGCGGTGACGAGCTCGTCGTCGTGCCGGAAGCGCGAGAGGCGGGCGAGCTGGGTGGTCAGCGCGAGGAGGTCGCCGGTCCCGTAGGGGGCCCACAGGTCGCGGATGCCGTCCGTGCCGAGGCCGACCGCGACGCCCGCCGCCCGCAGCGCGTGCACCGGGAGGGGAGCGGCGCCGATCGGTGCGACGGTGGTCATGGTGATGCCCGCCTCGCCCATCGCGGCGACGAGGTCCGCCTGCCGTGACGGCGGGACCTCGCCGACCGCGAAGCCGTGCGCCACGTTGACCTTGCCCTGGAGACCGGCGCGCAGGGTGCGGTCGATCATGAGCTCGACCTGGAACGCGCCGAGGTCGCCGCCGTCGTGGAGGTGCACGTCGATCCCGACCCCGCGCCGCTCGGCGATCGCGAACAGACCGTCGAGCTGGCCGACGGGGTCGCGGTCGATCGACGCCGGGTCGAGCCCGCCGACGTGCTCGGCGCCCGCGGCGGCGGCCGCGTCGAGCAGGTCGAGCACGCCCGGTCGGCGCAGCACGCCGTCCTGCGGGAACGCGACGATCTCGGCGTGCACGGCGCCGCCCAGCGTGGCGAGCGCCTCGCGCACGACCTCGATGCCGCGCAGCCCCAGGCCGAGGTCGACGTCGACGTGGGTCCGGATCGCCGTCGTGCCGTGCCGCACGAGCTCGCGCAGCACCGTGAGCGTCACGTCGACGCCCGGGATGCCGAGCTCGTCGCGGTGCGCGCGCTCGTGCGCGATGCGGCCCTGCGTCGTCGCCTCGCCGCCGTAGCTCACCCAGGGCCGGCCCCACCAGCTCTTGTCGACGTGCGCGTGGGCGTTGACGAGGCCCGGGAGCGCGAGCAGGCCCCGACCGTCGACGACGCCGTCGTCCGTCGCCGTGCCCGACGACGCGCCCGACGACGCGCCCGACGACCGCGGTGCCGCCGGGTCGTGCGGCGTCACCGCCGCGATGCGGCCGTCCGCGACGTGCAGATCGACCGGCTCGCCGCCCCAGGGGCGGACGTCGCGCAGGACGGTGACGGTCTCGGGGGTGCGGGCGGTGGTCATGCGGCGGGTCCTTCCGGGAGCGGGACGACGACCTGGGGTCGCCCGGGGATCTGGATCTCGTACGTGTCGAGCGTGGCGAGGTCGACGACGGTCGCGCCGTCCCACGCCTCGGCCTGCGTGTACCCGCCGGCGAGCACGGCGCTCGGTCGGCCGGTCGCGGGGTCGGTCCACGTCGTCACGGTCTCGTGGCGGCGCGTGAGCGGGGCGACTTCCTCGGTGCCGGTCGCGGGGTCGAGCACCGTCACGTTCGGCCCGCCCGTGGCGTTGCCGAACGGGCCGTTGCCCACGACGACGACGCGGCCGTCGGGAGCGCGCGCGACGCCGTGCTGGTGGCTGTCCGCGGCCGAGGGCGCGGTCGTCGTCGTGCCGGTGGCCGGGTCGAGGCGGACCAGCACGCGGCCCTGGTAGGGCAGCAGGAGCGAGCCGTCGTCGTCGAGCACCGCGTAGTGGGGCTTCTCGAACGACGCCAGGCCGTCGTCCGTGCCGAACGGCGCGACCTCGATCCGCCGCGCCTCGAACGTCGTGGTGTCGACGACGTGCACGGAGAACGTGTCGTGGTCGACGGTGTAGACCTCGCCGCCGTCGGCGGCGACGAGCACGTCGAACGGCCGCAGTCCCACGGGGGTGCTCGCGACGACCTCGCGCGACGCGACGTCGATCGTCTCCAGCGTCGACGAGTCGCCGCGGTGGACGGCGACGTGGACGCGGGTGCCGTCGGGCGAGACGGCGATGCCCATGCCGCCGCGGCGGTACTCGCCGAACGCGACGCGCGCGGGCGCGTCCCGGTAGGGGAGGAGGTCGACCCGCTCGCGCGCCGCGAGGTCCACGACGGCGACGCCCTGCGCCGTCGAGACGTAGGCGCGCATCGTCGGGGCGTGCACGGTGACGCCCCAGGGCGCCGCCCCGACCTCGATACGGTCCACGACGGCGCTGCCCTCCCGGACCGTCGGGTCGACGACCGCGAGACCGTCGGACTCCGCCTCGGTCGCGAGCAGGAACCGCGGGGTCTCGGCGGCGGGGGCGGTGCCGGCAGGGGTGTCGGGCGCGGGGGCCGTCGGCTCGTCCCCGGGCGTCGTCTGCGGACCCTCCGCGGAGGCGGTCGGGCTCGGGGGTGCGGAGGGCGTGGCGTCCGCGCCCGTTCCGCCGGGCGTGCACGCGGCGAGGACGGCGACGCCGAGCGCGGCGACCCATGCCGCCGCACGTCGCGGCCGACGGCTCCGGGGCCGGCCGGCACCGTGGAGGGAGGACGGGACGACCATGGCCAAATGGTATACCAATCGCTCCCGCGTCCCGGGCGCTGCTCCCCCTCCCGTGCGAGGGAGCCGGTCAGCCGTCGAGCGTCGCGGGCGCCTCCAGCACGACGTCGTCCGGCGACCTGTCCCGGCGCCATCCCTTCCACACGGGGTGGCGCAGCTTGCCGAAGGGGACCTCGTCGCCGTCGCCCTCCCCGACGCCCGTCCACTCCGCGTAGACGACCTCAGCGACCCGGCGCGGCGACACCCAGTGCGCGTCGCGCGCGTCCTCGCGCGGGACGCCCACGGCGGGCGGCGTCGAGCGCCCGATCCGGTCGAGCTCGGCGACCAGGTCGCGTCGCTCGGCGTCCGTGAAGCCCGACCCGACCCGGCCCACGTAGACGAGCCGGCCGTCGTCGGGCACGGCGAGCAGCAGGGACCCGACGAGGTGCGTCCGCTCGCCGTGGCCCGGCCGCCACCCCACCACGACGACCTCCTGCGACTGCGCGTGCTTGAGCTTCAGCCACAGCGCCGAGCGACGGCCCGACGAGTACGTCCCGTCGCGCCGCTTCGCGACGACACCCTCCAGCCCCAGCCGTTTCGACGTCGCCATCGCGGCCTCCAGGTCGCCGTCGAAGACGGGCGGCACGTGCACCGGGGCGACGGCCTCGCGCAGCACGTCCTCCAGCACCTCGCGTCGCTCGTCGTACGGGCGCTTCGCGAGCGACCGCCCGCCGGTCTCCAGGACGTCGAACACCATGAGGTCGACCGTGACCCGCCGCCGTGCCGCGGCGACGTCCCCGGGCTTGGCGATGTTCGCGCGCTGCTGCAGGCGACGGAAGCTCGGCCGCCCCCGCGCGTCGAGCGCGACGATCTCCCCGTCCAGCACCACCGGCAGCGCGTCGGCGGGGACCTGCTCCGCGAGCGCCTGCAGCTCCGGGTACGTCACCGTCATGTCCTTGCCCGAGCGGCTCACGAGCCGTACCCGCCCCTGCGACACGTGCGCGAGCGTCCGGAACCCGTCCCACTTCATCTCGAACGCCCACGCGGCGCCGTCGTGCAGGTCGCCCGCCGACGCGGGCGACGCGAGCATCGGCCGCCAGTCCGTCCGCGCCGGCCGCGGCTCCGGCGTCTCGTCGTGGTCGGGCGAGGACGCGCCGCGAGCCGAGCGCGAAGCCGGGGGTGGGGAGGAGGTGCCGGGTCGTGGCGGGTCTGGCGGGAGCGGCGAGGGACGAGCCGCGGATGGTAGACCCGGCGCCTCCTCCCGAGCCCCGGCGCCCCGACCCCGCGGGCTCTCGCCCGGCCGCCCCGGCTTCGGTGCCATGAGGTGGATGAGCCAGTTGTCCTCGTCGCGGCCGTCGCGGCCGCCCGTGTGGATGAGCGCGAGGCGGCGGGTGCCGTGCTGCTCGCCGTGGAGCGTGACGATGACCTCCTCGCCGTCGCGCCACTTCTCCAGCTCGTACGTGCCGGCGTCCCAGATGGTCACCTCGCCGGCGCCGTACTCGCCCTTCGGGATCGTGCCCTCGAAGGACCCGTAGGCGAGCGGGTGGTCCTCGGTCTGGACGGCGAGGTGGTTCTTCCTCGGGTCGGTCGGCTCGCCGCGGGGCAGCGCCCAGCTCACGAGCACGCCGTCGTGCTCCAGCCGGAAGTCCCAGTGCAGGCGGCGGGCGTGGTGCTCCTGGATGACGAAGCTGTTGCCCGCGCTCGGCGGCGGCGGCTCGTCCGGGACGGGCTCGGGCGTGCGCCCGGCGTCGCGCATGGAGCGGTACCGGTGCAGGCGGTCGGGCCGCTCGTCGTCGTCCGGCCCGCCGTCCGCGGTGCCGCTGCCCGACGCCGCGCCCCCCTTGCGCTCGAACGTCGCCATGCGCTCGGGCGTGGGCTCGAGCGCGGAGAGGTGCCCCTGCGTGAGCGCGGCGAGCGGGTCGCCCAGGGTGCGGACGCGCTCGACGACCTCGTCGAGGTCGAGGTGGCGCAGGTCCGGGTCGTCGAGCTCCTCCCAGGTGCGCGGCGCGGCGACGGTGGGGTGCTCGCGCCCGCGCAGCGAGTACGGCGCGATCGTCGTCTTGTTGCCGTTGTTCTGGCTCCAGTCCACGAGCACCTTGCCGCCGCGCAGCGACTTCTTCATGTCGCTCACGACGAGGTCGGGGTGCTCGGCCTCGAGATAGCGCGCGAGCTCGTGCGCGACGGCGGAGACGGCCGCCGCGTCCTGCTTGCCGTCGAGCGCGGCGTACAGGTGGATGCCCTTGGACCCGCTCGTCACCGGCAGGGGGTCCAGGCCCATGCCCCGGAGGATCTGCCGCGCCTGGCGGGCGACCTCCGCGCACTCGGGCAGCCCGGCACCCGGGCCGGGGTCGAGGTCGAGGACCAACCGGTCGGGGTCGAGGTGGACCCCGGTACGACCGAACTGCCACTGCGGCACGTGGAGCTCGAGCGACGCCGTCTGGCCGAGCCACGTGAGGGTCGCGAGGTCGTTCACCAGCACGTAGTCGTTGGAGCTGCTCTTGTGCTGGATGCGGCGCGTGCGGACCCAGGACGGGACGCCCTGGCCCGCGTTCTTCTGGAAGAACACCTGGCCGTCGACGCCGTCGGGCCAGCGCTTGCGCGTCGCGGGCCGGTTGGCGCAGTGGGGGAGCATGACGTCGGCGACGGCCGCGAGGTACGCGAGGACGTCGGCCTTCGTCGTGCCGGTGGCGGGGTAGAGGACCTTGTCCAGGTTGGTGAGCCGCAGGCGGTGACCACCGACGTTCACCGTCTCGCCCGCCCGGCTGGATGTGGTGGCCATGGGCCCATCGTGGCGCGGGCCCGACGGCGTCGCCCGCCGTGGCGGGAACTTCTCGGCGTCCTCGACCGTGGACACTGGGGGAGGCTCTCCGACCGGCCGGGCAGCCCGCCCGGGGTCGATGCCGGACCGAGAGGATCACCGTGACGCACCTGACGACCGACGACGTACCGCTCCCCGCGGAGATCGGTCCCCGCGTCCGCGAGTTCCGTCGCCTGATGATGAACTACAAGTTCGGCATCGACGAGGTGATGACGAAGATCACCGTGCTCCGCGACGAGTTCCGGCACGTCCACGACGACAACCCGATCGAGCACCTGGGCTCGCGCCTGAAGTCGCTCGAGTCGATCGTCGCGAAGGCGCGGCGCAAGGGGATCCCGCTCACCCCGGAGGGCGTGCGGGAGAACATGTTCGACGTCGCGGGCGTCCGGGTCACGTGCGCGTTCGTCTCCGACATCTATCGCGTGCGGGACCTGCTCGTGGGCCAGCGCGACCTCACGGTCCTCGAGGAGCGCGACTACATCGCGCACCCGAAGGGCAACGGCTACAAGAGCCTGCACCTCATCGTCCAGGTGCCCGTGTTCCTGTCCGACCGCGTCGAGGACGTCGTGGTCGAGATCCAGCTCCGCACGATCGCCATGGACTTCTGGGCGAGCCTGGAGCACAAGATCTACTACAAGTACCAGCGGGACGTGCCCCAGCACCTGACGGACGCGCTCAAGCTCGCGGCGGACGTCGCCGCGACCCTCGACACGACGATGGAGCGCATCCACGACGAGGTCCGCAGCCTCGACGGCGTGCCCGAGCCGGTCGAGAACACCGACGAGCTCGCCACGCCGCGTGAGGTCATGGAGAGCTTCATGCGGACGGCGCAGGTCGCCGACGAGGCGTTCCACGAGCGCCGCCACGACGGCTGAGACGACGCGCCCGCGCGTTCTGAGCCTCGGCGCCGGGCCGCTCAGACCAGCGTCTCGACGCCGATCCGCACCCGGTCGCCCACGTCGACGCCCTCGGCGCGGCGGACCGCGGCCTTGATGGGCACGACGAACGTCTTGCGCTGCGCGTCGGGGAACACCGACGTGGACCAGCGCTGCGCCCCGAGCGTCACCTCGACCTTGACCGAGCCGAACCCGGCGGGCGGGAGCGGCAGCTCCGCGATCTCGTCGCTCACGTCCTCCGGGAGCGCGGCGAACACCCAGCTGTCGGTGCGCGCCTCCCACCGCCACAGCTCGGCCTCGAACTCGAACCTCGTCCCCGCCACCTGTCCATCGTGCCGCGGGCCACCCACACGCGGGTGCCGTCGTCGCGCGCTCGCCGAGGCGGCCCGGGCGCCGGGGGCACGCCGTGCGCCCCCGTACCCCTCGCGGGCGGGCGCCGGGGGCGCCACCATGGACGGATGAGGGCCATCTGGAAGGGCGCGATCACGTTCGGCCTCGTCAACGTGCCGGTCAAGGTCTACTCCGCGACGGAGGACCACGACGTGCCGCTGCACCAGGTCCACGACAAGGACGGCGGCCGCATCCGCTACCGGCGCGTGTGCGAGATCGACGGCGAGGTCGTGCCGTACGAGCACATCGACAAGGCGTACGACGACGGCGAGCGGACCGTCGTGCTGACGAGCGAGGACTTCGCCGCGCTCCCCGCCGAGCGCAGCCGCGAGATCGAGGTCGTGGAGTTCGTGCCGAGCGAGCAGATCGACCCGCTCCTGCTCGACCGCAGCTACTACCTGGAGCCCGACTCGAAGTCCAACAAGGCGTACGTGCTCATGCGGCGCACGCTCGAGGAGACCGACCGCACGGCGATCGTGAAGTTCGCGCTGCGCCAGCGCACGCGGCTCGCGGCGCTGCGCGTGCGCGACGACGTGCTCGTCCTCCAGACGCTGCTGTGGGCCGACGAGGTGCGCGAGGCCGCGTTCCCGTCGCTCGACGACGAGGCGAGGGTGACCGACAAGGAGCTCGCCATGTCGGCGCAGCTCGTCGCGAGCTTCGAGGCCGACTTCACCCCCGAGGAGTACGAGGACGACTACCAGGCGCAGCTCCGCCAGCTCATCGAGGCGAAGCTCGAGCAGGGCGACGCGCTCGACACCGCCGAGACGTTCGGCGAGCAGCCCGAGGAGAGCGAGGGCGCCGAGGTCATCGACCTCATGGAGGCGCTGCGCAAGTCGGTCGCGTCGTCGAAGAGCTCGCGCGCGGGCGGGGGGAAGGATTCAGGTTCAGGTTCAGGTTCAGGTTCAGGTTCAGGTTCCGGGTCCCGGTCCGGGTCGAGGTCGACGTCCGGCTCCGGCCGCGCGAGCACGTCGTCGGGCAAGGGCTCGAGCGGCTCCCGGTCGACGAGCACGAGCAAGAGCTCGGGCACGAAGGAGAAGACGGCGTCGAAGCCGGCCGCGAAGAAGAGCACGAGCCGCGCGGCCTCCACGAAGGAGAAGACGACGACCTCGAAGACCACCCGGAAGAAGGCGTCCGCCTAGAGCCGGGCCACGGGCGGGGCGCGCACCGCGCGACCTGCGAGGCGCTGGACGAGGGCCGGTGCGCGATGAGTTCCGCACCCGGCACCCGTCGGAACCGGTGGGCGGTCGACCGGCCGCCCGCGAGACCCTGCGGAGGAGACGACGATGCGCGCGATCGTGCCCAGCCTGTGGTTCGACGGCAACCTCGAGGAGGCCGTCACCTTCTACTCGAGCGTCTTCCCCGACGCGAAGGTCGGCGACGTGTTCCGCCAGCCCGACGGCACGGCCGTGTCGGCGGACTTCGAGCTCGCCGGCCAGCGGTTCGACGCCATCAACGGCGGGCCGCAGTTCCCCTTCACCGAGGCGGTGTCGTTCGTCGTCGAGTGCGAGTCCCAGGACGAGGTCGACGAGTACTGGGCGGCGCTCACCGACGGCGGCCAGGAGTCGCAGTGCGGCTGGCTCAAGGACCGGTTCGGGCTGTCGTGGCAGGTCGTGCCGCTCGAGTTCCTCGCGATGCTGCAGGACCCCGACCCGGCGCGCGTGCAGCGCGTCGTGGACGTGATGATGACGCAGTCCAAGCTCGACCTGGTGCCGTTGCGCGCTGCCTACGAGGGCTGAGCCGGGTCAGGCCGCGTCGGGCAGGGACGGCCCGGGACCGGGAGTCACGGGGCGAGGCCGAGGACCGTCGCGCCGCGCGCCCGAGCGGCGTTCGCCAGGCGGGAGTCGAAGGTGGCGAGAGGGACACCGAGGAGCTCGGCGAGCGCGAGGACGCAGGCGTCGGGCATCTTCAGCGCGGCGGTGGCACGGACGAGCGCGAGGTCCTCGGGCGTGGGCTCGCCCTGCGCGGACAGGCCGAACCCGGCCGCCTCCAGGCGGTGACGTGCCTGTACCTGGGCGCCTGCTCGCGCCGGACCGACCAGCACCTCGGCGAGGGTGAGGGAGTGGAGGACGATCCCGTTCTGTCCGTGCTCGAGGACGAGCGACGTCGCCTCGGCGTGGTGCGCGTCGGAAGGGTTGGACGCCGCGATCACGACGTTCGCGTCGGCGACGATCACTCGTCCCAGCCCGCCCGGACGTCGTCGAGGTAGTCAGCCGCCGCGTAGTGCTCCGAGAGCGTCGTGAGCGCCGCCACCGCCCGGCGGTGCTCGGCCTCGGCGACGTCGTCCTCGTGCTCGAGGGCCGAGGCTCCCTCCTCGATCAGGTGGGTGAGGAGTCGCGTCGCGGGCTCACCGGGCCACCGGCGTCGGGCGACAGCCAGCGCGCGAGCGACGGAGTCCGTCTCCGTGATCGCGTGGCGGGGCTTGAGCGTGGGCATGGATCGAGAGTAACACCGAGCGGGTTGGTGTCACACCTGATCGAAGGGGCCTTGCGCCGGGTGGGCACGAGGGGTCCGTGGCGCTCGTCGGCAGGCGTCAGGGCTCCTGGCGTTGCGCCGCTCCGCCCGGGCGTCGCAGTGCGACGAGCTCCTCGAGGAGGCCGAGGAGGTCGTCGACGTCGTCACCCGGGCGCGGGCCGCGGAAGGCGAGGTCCTCGGCCGGGGGGTCCTCGCCGTCGGGCCCGGGGGTGCCGCCGGTGACGCGCTGCCCGAGCACGTCGCTGCTCAGCGCGGCGTGCGCGTAGAGGCCGTCGCTGAGCAGGACGATCGCGCGGGCGACGACAGGGTCCCCGACCTCGTCGAGGACGGTGCGGGTCCACGCGTCGTGCGCGCCGTCGAGCGCCGCGCGGGCGCGCGGGTACGACCCCTGGGCGAGCCGGGACACGGCCAGGTAGACGAGCTCGAACTCCGTGTCGACGAGCGTCGAGGTGCGGATGAGGTAGTCGACGGCGCCCGCTGGCGCGGCGCGCATCGACTCGACGTCGGCGGCGGTGAGCTCTCGGAGGTGCTCGGTGAGGCCGTCGACGAGCGCGTCCTTGGACCCGAAGTGGTAGAGCAGCCCGCCCTTGGACACCCCGGCGCGCTCCGCGACCGCCTCGAGCGTGGCGGCGCGCTCGCCCTGCTCGACGAGCAGGGACGCGAACGCGCGCAGGACCTTGGCGCGGGCGGCGGGGGGCGGCGGCATGGCACCGAGGGTAGTCGGCCCGTGCCGCCCCGCAGGCCGGGGTCGTCGAGCCCGCGACCCGGGGCGGGGGCGCCGAACCGGGGGAGCCCGCGCGGTGCCGAGCGTCACAGTCGTGCGTGGGATGACGAGGGCATGTCGGCTCGTTACTATACCGTCTGGACGGTCTGGAAGTTCGGCGCCACCGCGTCGCCCCGGCCGCCCGGAAGACGTGGAAGGACCTCTCGCCGTGACGACCCCCGTGACGACGAACCTGACGAGCCAGGCCGCCCCGCACGCGCCCGCGACGCGCGGACCCGCGCGCGGCGCCGCCGGCCGCTGGTTCGCGCTCGCCGTGCTCATGCTCCCGGTGCTGCTCGTGTCGGTCGACAACACCGTGCTCAGCTTCGCGCTGCCCCAGATCTCCGAGTCGCTGCGCCCCACCGGGACGCAGCTGCTCTGGATCATCGACATCTACCCGCTCGTGCTCGCCGGCCTGCTCGTGCCGATGGGCTCGTTCGCCGACCGTGTGGGCCGTCGTCGGCTGCTCCTCACCGGCGCGGTGGGCTTCGCCGCCGTCTCCGTCGTCGCGGCCTACGCGCCCAGCGCCGGAGCGCTCGTCGCGTCCCGTGCCGCGCTCGGCTTCTTCGGCGCCATGCTCATGCCGTCGACGCTCTCGATCCTGCGCAACGTCTTCACCGACCGCGAGGAGCGCCGGCTCGCCATCGCCGTCTGGGCCGCGGGGTTCGCGGCCGGGTCGGCGCTCGGGCCGATCGTGGGCGGGTTCCTCCTCGAGCACTTCTGGTGGGGCTCGGTCTTCCTCCTCGCCGTCCCGGTGCTCGTGCTGCTGCTCGCGCTCGCGCCGTTCTTCGTGCCCGAGTCGCGCGACCCCGCACCGGGCCGCGTCGACGTCCTGTCGATCGTGCTCGTCATGGCGACCATGACCCCGGTCGTCTACGGCATCAAGACCTTCGCGAAGTCCGGCCCGAGCGTGGTCGCGCTCGTGAGCGTCGCCGTCGGGCTCGCCGCGGGCGTGCTGTTCGTGCGCCGCCAGCTCCACCGGCCCGACCCCATGATCGACGTGCGGCTCTTCACGCGCGGCGCCTTCAGCGGCGCGGTGCTCGTCAACCTGCTGTCCGTGTTCTCGCTCGTCGGGTTCCTGTTCTTCGTGTCCCAGGACGTCCAGCTCGTGCTCGGGCTCGGACCCATGCAGGCGGGCGTCGCGCTCCTGCCCGGGCTGGTCGTCATGATCGTCGCCGGGCTCGGCGTCGTCCGGGTGGTGCGGCGCGTGCGCCCGGCGCACGTCGTCGCCGTCGCGCTGCTGTTCTCCGCGACGGGCTACGCGATCGTCGCCGCGGGCGCCGGGCAGAGCACGCTCGCCCTGCTCATGGTCGCGTTCGTCGTGCTCTCGCTCGGCGTGGGCGCGGCCGAGACCGTGTCGAACGACCTCATCGTGTCGTCCGTCCCCGCCGCGAAGGCGGGTGCCGCGTCGGCGATCTCCGAGACCGCGTACGAGGTGGGTGCCGTGCTCGGCACGGCCGTCCTGGGGAGCATCCTCACGGCGTCGTACCACGCGAACGTCGTCGTCCCGGCGGGCGTCCCCGCGGCCGACGCCGTCGCCGCGGCCGAGACGCTGGGCGGCGCGACCCAGGTCGCCTCGACCCTGCCCGCCGGGCAGGCGCAGGCGCTGCTCGACTCCGCGCACGCCGCGTTCGGCAGCGGCGTCGGCACGACGTCGCTCATCGGCGTGGTGCTCATGCTCGTCGCCGCGGGCGTGGCGCTCGTCACGCTCCGCGGCGCCAGGTCCTGACGCCGCGCCGCTCCGTGCGCCCCGCCGGTCCCGACCGGCGGGGCGCACGACGCCCGCGGTTGGCGGGGGAGCGCCGGATCGGCAAGGCTGTGCGGTGATGAGCCGTCCGCACCGCACCCCGCCCCGCTGGGTCCGCTGGACCCTCGGCATCCTGCTCGCCCTCGTGCCGTGCGTCGTGTGGGGGGTCACGACGGCGACGGCCGAGCGCAGCCTCGGCCCGCACGAGGCGCTGTACGAGGTCACGACGAACGGCCTCGTCACCGTCGACCTCGGCCCGCTCGGGACCATCCAGATCGACTCGCCGCTGCCGCTCGGCCTGGGCGCCAACGTCACGGTCGAGGAGATCCCCGCCGACCTCACGGCCGTGGGGCAGGCGGACACGCTCGAGGGCCTGTCGCAGGACCTCGAGGACTACCTGCGCTTCTTCGGCGGCCCGCAGGAGACGATCGGCTCCGTCGCGCGCGCCCTCGTCGTCGACGCGCTGCGCCGGACGGGGTTCGCGGTCCTCGTCGTCGCGGCCGTCGGTGCCGGTCTCTACCTCCTGCTCGGTCCGCCGCGCCGACGCGAGCTCAGCGAGCGGGTCGCGCCGCGGACGTACGAGATCACCGCGGGCGTCGTGCTCGTCTCGCTCGTCGGTGCGTCGCTCGTCGCGAGCGACCCGGGCACGACGTCCGGGCCGTCCCAGCGCGCGTCCGCGGTGTTCGACGGGACCCCGCTCGAGGGCGCGCGCATCACCGGACGGCTCGCGGGCGTCGTCGACACCTACGGCGCGATGCTCATCGACCTCTACCGCGAGAACGAGGACTTCTACGCGCGCGCGGACGCCAACCTCGTCGCGGCCTGGGACCGGCGCGACCGGATCCAGCGCCTCACCGCACCGCGGTCCGCCGCGGCGGCCACGTCCGACGACCAGCCGTCCGACGAGCCGTCCGACGGTGCGTCGCCCGACGCCCCCGACGCGACGGGTGACGCCCCGGACGCGACGGACGCGCCGACGTCGGGCGCCGACGACGCGCCCGACACGGGCGCCGAGGAGCCCGGCGCGCCCGACACCGAGGACGGCGACGAGGCGCGCGACGCGCCGACGCCGCAGCCCGCCCCCGCGGCGGAGGAGGACCTCGTCACGCTCCTCGTGGTGAGCGACCTGCACTGCAACACCGGCATGTCCCCGCTCATCCGGACCGCGGTGGAGCGGTCGGGGGCGTCGGTCGTCCTCAACGCCGGCGACACGACGATGAACGGCACGGCCGTCGAGTCGTTCTGCGTCGACTCGTTCGCGTCCGCGGTGCCCAAGGGCGTGACGATGGTCGTCGCCGACGGCAACCACGACAGCGTCGAGACGTCGGCGCAGGAGCGCGCGAACGGCCAGACCGTGCTGGACGGCAAGGTCGTGGAGGTCGAGGGGATCCGCATCCTCGGCGACCGCGACCCGCTCGAGACGCGGCTCGGGCTCGGCAGCCAGCCGCCCCGCGAGGAGACGCCGGAGGAGTACGCGGCCCGGCTCGCCGAGGTCGCGTGCACCGAGCAGGAGGACGGGGACGGCATCGACCTCCTCCTCATCCACACGCCCCGCATGGGGAACGAGGCGCTCGACTCCGGCTGCGTCCCGAACCAGGTCTCGGGGCACATGCACACCCGGTCCGGGCCGGAGCGCACGGGCGGCGGGGTCCGGTACGTGAGCGGGAGCACCGCGGGCGCGGTCAAGGACCAGCTCCGCATCGGCCCGCTCAAGGGCACCGCGGAGATGACGGTGCTGCGCTTCGATCCCGAGCGGCGGCGCATCGTCGACTGGCAGCTCGTGCAGATCGGGACGGACGAGTCCGCGAAGGTCTGGCCGCGGATCGCGTGGCCCACGCCGTCCGGGGAGCCGGTCGTCGAGGAGCCCGACGAGGTCGGCACCGAGGACGGCACCGAGGGCGACCTGCCCGGCGGCGACGCGCCCGCGGGCGCCCCGGCCGGGGACGAGCCCGCGGGCGAGGGCTGAGCCGCTGCGCGTCGGTGCTCGCCGCGCGCTGCCCGGCACGGCAGGATGGGGCGTATGAGCAGGTCGACGCGCTGGATCGTCGTGTCGGTCGTCCTCGCGCTCGTCGTGGTGCTGCTCGCCCCGTTCGTGTACTCGGAGGTGCAGGAGGGCCGTACGCCGCCCCCGCTGGGTCTGCAGTCGCCGGGGGAGGAGACGGCGTCCGCCGCCCCCGCCGAGCCGGGGCCCTTCGACGTGGACGGCGAGTGGGTCGTCGCGCCGGGCTCCGAGGCGGGCTTCCGCGCGGACGTCCTCGACGTCCCGGCGGACGAGGCGGTGCTGCTCGGCACCACGCCGGACGTCACCGGCACGCTGCGCGTCGCGGACGGCGAGCTGGAGACCGCGACGGTGACCGTCGCGACGACCGCGCTCCGCACCGGGTCGTCCGTGGCGGACCGCCAGCTCCAGCAGGCGCTCGAGACGGACCTGTACCCGACCACGCTCTTCTCCCTCACGTCGCCGCTCGACGTGAGCGAGCTGGCGTCCACCCGGGAGGCGGTCCGGCTCCAGGCCGCAGGGGCGCTGACGATCCGCGACGAGACCCAGCCCGTGACGGTCGCGCTCGACGTCCGACGGTCGGGCCAGGGGGTGCTCGCGACCGGGGCGATCGGTGTGCGCTTCTCCGACTTCGGGATCGCGGTGCCGCCCGGCGCCCCCGTGCAGGTGCGCGACCAGGGCGCGGTGGAGGTGCGGCTCGAGCTCGTCCGGTCCGCGACCCCGTGAGCCCCTGCCGGACGCCGTGACCTAGGGTGGTCGGGTGGATCACCCGACCGACCTGACGCCCGTCGCCCAGGACTACCTCAAGGTCGTCTGGGCCGCTCAGGAGTGGGCGGACGAGCGCGTGACGACGAAGCTCCTCGCCGAGCGGATCGGCGTCGGGGCGTCCACGGTCTCCGAGACGGTCCGGCGGCTCAGCGCGCAGGGCCTGCTGGAGCACGCGCCGTACGGGGCGATCACGCTCACCGAGCGCGGCCGCAGCCTCGCGCTCGCGATGGTGCGCCGCCACCGGCTCCTCGAGACGTACCTCGTGTCCGAGCTCGGCTACGGCTGGGACGAGGTCCACGACGAGGCGGAGGTGCTCGAGCACGCGGTCTCCGACCTGCTCATCGAGCGCATCGACGCGCGCCTCGGGCACCCCACGCGCGACCCGCACGGCGACCCGATCCCCGGCGCCGACGGGACCGTCGTCCGCCCGCCCGCGGTCCCGCTCGCGGAGCTCGTCGTGGGGGACCGCGGCACCGTGGTGCGGATCTCCGACGCCGACCCGGACGTGCTGCGCTACCTCGCCGAGATCGGCGTCGGCCTCGACACGGGCGTCGAGGTCCGCGAGCGCCGCGAGTACGCGGGCATCCTCTCGGTCGTCTGGTCGCCGCCCGCGGAGGGTGTCGCACCGGCGCCGGACGCCCGCCCGGCACCGCCCGCCCAGCTCGGCCTGCGCGCGGCGGACCACGTGTGGGTCGTGCGCGCGGAGCCCGTCTCCGCCTAGACTGGCCGCCTGCCCCGACTTCTCGTCGCCGATGTCGCCGACCTGTCTCGAATCGATTCGACACCCGGTCCGAGCCGCTCGACCGCCCCGCCCGACCGACGCACGAGGACACCATGACCGACGCCACCCCGCCCGCACCGCCGTCGGACGACCCCACGCCCCGCGACGCCGGCCGCCTGCGCGGCGCCGGGCCCGCGCTGCTCGCGCTCGCGATGGGCGGCTTCACCATCGGGACGACCGAGTTCGCGACCATGGGGCTCCTGTCCGACATCGCGACCGACCTCGGCACGTCCATCCCCACCGCCGGCCACGCGATCACGGCGTACGCCGTCGGGGTCGTCGTGGGCGCGCCGCTCCTCACCGTCGCCGCAGCACGCGTGCCACGCAAGACGCTCCTCGTCGCGCTCATGGCGTTCTACACGCTCGGGAACCTCTTCTCCGCCACGGCGGGGAGCATCGAGACCCTCGTCGCCGGGCGCTTCCTCGCCGGGCTGCCGCACGGCGCGTTCTTCGGCGTCGGGGCGGCGGTGGGCGCGGCCGTCGCCGGTCCCGGCCGCCGCGGCCGCGCCGTCGCGACGATGATGGCCGGCCTGACGATCGCCAACGTCGTCGGCGTGCCCCTCTCCACGTTCGCCGGGCAGCAGCTCGGCTGGCGGGCCGCGTTCGTCGTGGTCGGCGGGCTCGGGCTCGTGACGCTCCTCGCGCTGTGGCAGCTGATCCCCGCCGGGGCGGGCAACGAGGACACGAGCGTGCGGCGCGAGCTCGGCGCCCTGCGCAACGGCCCGCTGTGGACCGGTTTCGTGGGGGCCGCGATCGGGTTCGGCGGCATGTTCGCCGTGTACTCCTACGTCGAGCCGACCGTCACGCGGGTGACCGGGCTCGCGTCCGGCGCGGTGCCGCTCGTGCTCGCGATCTTCGGCGTCGGCATGACCGTCGGGACGGTGGTCGGCGGCCGGCTCGCCGACCGCTCGGTGATGCGCACCGTGTACCTCGGGTTCGTGTCGACCGGCGCGATGCTCGCACTCTTCGCGCTCACGGGGCAGCACCCCGTCCCGGCGGTGCTGTCGCTGTTCCTCCTCGGCGTGACGTCGCAGATCCTCGGCCTGTCGCTCCAGACGCGGCTCATGGACCTGTCGCCGTCCGCGCCGTCGCTCGGCGCGGCGCTGTGCCACTCCGCGCTCAACGTCGGCAACGCCAACGGGGCGTTCCTCGGCGGGCTCGTCATCGCCGCCGGCTGGGGCTACCTCGCGCCCGCCTGGACGGGGGTCGTGCTCACCGTGGCGGGCCTGGCCATCATCCTCGTCGTCGGTCGCCGCCCCGCGGGCGTCGTCGTCGCCACGCTGTCCGACGACGAGCACGCGCCGTCCGCGGCCGCCGCGCCGCCGCGGTAGCCCGCCGACCGGCCGAGGTGGCGCGCGTGCGGTGGTCCGGCGCCTCCCAGCCAGGTCCCAGCGGGGCGCGGTAGGTTGTGCCGTGCGCGCACCGCCGTGCGCGCCGTCACGTCCGGCGGGAGCCGGTGACCCACGAGGAGCGTCCCCGTGAGCAAGAGCGCCACCGCCGGTGCGAGCGTGTCCGCCAGGCCCGACGACGAGCTGCTGCCCGCGTCCGGCCCCCGCCCGATCAGCCCGCGCACGATGGGCTGGCTGCTCGTCGTGCTGGGCGCGATCGGCCTCGCCGGCTCGGCGGCGCTCGCGATCGAGAAGTACCTCAAGCTCGCCGACCCGAGCCACGTCGCGTCGTGCAGCGTCAACGCCCTGCTCGACTGCGGCGACGCCATGGACTCGTGGCAGGGGGCGCTCCTGGGCTTCCCCAACCCGCTGCTCGGCATCGCGGCGTTCCCGGTGGTGATCACCACGGGCGTCGTCCTGCTCGCGGGCGCCCGCCTGCCGCGCTGGTACTGGCTCGCGCTCCTCGGTGGGACGACGCTCGGCATGGGCCTGATCGTCTTCCTCATGTGGACGACGATGTACGCGATCTCCGCGATGTGCCCCTACTGCATGGTCGTGTGGTTCGCCATGCTCCCGCTGTTCTGGTACCAGGTGGTCCACGCCGTGCAGGAGGGCTACCTGCCCGCGGGCGAGGGCGTGCGCCGCACGCTCGTCGGCAACCGGCACCTGTTCCTGGCGATCGGCTACGTCGCACTCGTCGCGTGGATCCTGCTGGTCAAGGGCCCGATCATCATCTCGCTGTTCTGACGGGCGTCCCTCGGCCGGTGGTGCCGGGCTGTCGTCTCGGGCCGGAGCCCGGGGCCGCGGTCCTGGGCCGAGGTGCCGGGCCGCGTCAGCGCCAGGCGGGCTGGTCCGGTGCAGCGTCCTGCGGGTAGCCGTGGCCGCCGGGCTGCGGGGGAGCCGACGGCGCGCCCTGGGCCTGGTGGGCGGACTGCGCCGTCGCGCCGGGCTGGCCCGCGGCGAGCGGGCTGACGACGACGGCCGTGCCGTACGCGCACACCTCGGAGAAGGACGCCGCGATCTCGCCCGTGTCGAAGCGCATCCCGACGACGGCGTTGGCCCCGCGGCGCTGCGCCTCCTGCACCATGCGGTGCATGACCTCCTGCCGCGACTCGTAGACGAGCTGCGTGTACTCCTTGACCTCCCCGCCGCCGATCGAGCGGAAGGACGCGACGAAGTTCGCCCCGAGGTTGGCGCTGCGCACGGTCATGCCCATGACCTCGCCGAGCACCGCGTCGATGCGGTACCCGGGCACGTCGTTGGTCGTCACGATGATCACGCCGCACATCCTCGCACGGGGCGGACGGCCGCCGTCGGGCCGTGCGACGGCCGGTAAACTCGGCCGGGTGACCACGCCTGACACGACCTCGATCCCGCACGCCCCGGACGCCCCCGCCGCGGGCGGCCCCGCCCACCGCTACACGCCGGCGCTCGCGGAGCAGATCGAGCTCAAGTGGCAGGAGCTCTGGGAGCAGCGCGGCACGTTCTGGGCCGCGAACCCCACCGGCGACCTCACGGACGGCGACGGCGACCGGCCCCAGGGTGCGAGCCCGTACTTCATCATGGACATGTTCCCGTACCCGTCGGGCGCGGGCCTGCACGTCGGGCACCCCCTGGGGTACATCGCGACGGACGTCGTGGGCCGGTTCCGGCGCATGCGCGGCGAGAACGTGCTGCACGCCCTGGGCTACGACGCGTTCGGCCTGCCCGCCGAGCAGTACGCGGTGCAGACGGGACAGCACCCGCGCGTGACCACCGAGGCGAACATCGCGAACATGCGTCGGCAGCTGCGCCGCCTCGGGCTGGCGCACGACTCGCGCCGCTCGTTCGCGACGATCGACCCCGAGTACGTGCGCTGGACGCAGTGGATCTTCCTGCAGATCTTCGACTCCTGGTACGACCCGGAGGCCCTGCGCCCCGACGGCGGTCGTGGTCGCGCGCGCCGCATCGCCGAGCTCGAGGCCGAGCTCGCGTCGGGCGCGCGACCGGTGCCGGGCGGTGTCGAGGGCGTCGAGGAGGGTGCGGACTGGGCGACGCTCACGCCCCAGCAGCGCCGGGCCGTCGTCGACTCGCAGCGTCTCGCGTACGTGGACGAGTCGCCGGTGAACTGGGCCCCCGGCCTGGGCACGGTCCTGGCGAACGAGGAGGTCACCGCCGACGGCCGCTCCGAGCGCGGCAACTTCCCCGTGTTCCAGCGCAGCCTGCGGCAGTGGAAGATGCGCATCACGGCGTATGCCGACCGCCTCGCGGACGACCTGGACCTCATCGACTGGCCCGAGAAGGTCACGGCGATGCAGCGCAACTGGATCGGTCGGAGCGAGGGCGCGCTCGTGCGGTTCCCCGTGCTCGGCACGCCCGACGGCGCGAACGACGCCGCGGCGGAGTCCGGCGCGGAGGTCGAGGTCTTCACGACGCGCCCCGACACGCTGTTCGGCGCGACGTTCATGGTCGTCTCGCCCGAGCACCCGCTGCTCGACGAGGTCCCGGCGCACTGGCCGGACGGCACGTCGAGCGCGTGGACGGGCGGGCACCGCTCGCCGGTCGAGGCCGTCGCGGCGTACCGGCGCGAGGCCGCCGCGAAGACCGCCGTCGAGCGGCAGGCCGACGCGGGCAAGAAGACGGGCGTGTTCACGGGGCACCTCGCGGTGAACCCGGTGAACGGCCAGGCGATCCCGGTCTTTACCGCCGACTACGTGCTCATGGGCTACGGCACGGGCGCGATCATGGCCGTCCCCGGCGGCGACGAGCGCGACTTCGCGTTCGCCGAGGCGTTCGGGCTGCCCGTCGTGCGCACGGTCGAGCCCGCGGACGGGCTGCCCGAGGACTTCACCGGCCCGTACACGGGCGACGGCGTGGTCGTCGGCTCGGCCAACGAGGAGATCTCGCTCGACGGGCTCGACGTGCCCGAGGCGAAGCGCCGCATCACCGAGTGGCTCGTGGGCAAGGGCATCGGCGAGGGCACGACGACCTACCGCCTGCGCGACTGGCTGTTCAGCCGCCAGCGCTACTGGGGCGAGCCGTTCCCCATCGTGTGGGACGAGAACGACCAGCCCGTCGCGATCCCCGACGCGCTGCTGCCCGTCGACCTGCCGGACGTCCCCGACTACGCGCCCCGTACGTTCGACGCGGACGACGCCGAGTCGTCGCCCGAGGCGCCGCTGGGCCGCAACGACGAGTGGGTCAACGTCACGCTCGACCTCGGCGACGGGCCGAAGCAGTACCGCCGCGACACGAACACGATGCCCAACTGGGCCGGGTCGTGCTGGTACTACCTGCGCTACCTCGACCCGCAGTGGGACGGCGGCGACCAGGACACGGTCGTCGACGCGGGGCTCGAGCGCTACTGGATGGGCCCGGAGCACAACCCGAGCGCGGGCCGCGCCGGCGGCGTGGACCTGTACGTGGGCGGTGTCGAGCACGCCGTGCTGCACCTGCTCTACGCGCGGTTCTGGCACAAGGTCCTCTACGACCTGGGCCACGTGTCGAGCGTCGAGCCGTTCCACAAGCTGTTCAACCAGGGCTACGTCCAGGCGTACGCGTTCACCGACGCGCGCGGCCAGTACGTGCCCGCCACGGAGGTCACGGAGGAGCCCGCGCCCGACGGCTCGGGCGAGGTCGTGTACCGCTGGAACGGCGAGGTCGTGCAGCGTGAGTACGGGAAGATGGGCAAGTCGCTCAAGAACGTCGTCACGCCCGACGAGATGTACGCCGAGTACGGCGCCGACACGTTCCGCGTCTACGAGATGTCGATGGGCCCGCTGGACCTGTCGCGCCCGTGGGAGACGCGCGCCGTCGTCGGGTCGCAGCGCTTCCTGCAGCGCCTGTGGCGCAACGTCGTCTCCGAGGAGACGGGCGAGGTGACGGTCGTCGACGAGCCGGCGTCGCCCGAGACCCTGCGCGCCGTGCACCGTGCGATCGCGGACGTGCGCGTCGAGATGGAGCACATGCGCCCGAACACGGCCATCGCGAAGCTCATCACGCTGAACAACCACCTCACGGCGCTCGACCGCGTGCCGCGCGAGGCCGTCGAGCCGCTCGTGCTCATGACCGCACCCGTCGCGCCGCACATCGCGGAGGAGCTGTGGGAGCGCCTGGGGCACGACCGCTCGCTCGCGCACGAGCCCTTCCCGACGGCGGACGAGCGCTACCTCGTCGAGGACACCGTGACGTGCATCGTGCAGGTCAAGGGCAAGGTCCGCGGGCGGGTCGAGGTGCCGCCGTCGATCTCGGAGGAGGACCTCACGGCCGCCGCGCTCGCCGAGCCGAACGTCGTGCGCGCGATCGACGGCGCCGAGGTCCGCAAGGTGATCGTCCGCGCCCCGAAGCTGGTCAACATCGTCGTCTGACGACCCGACACGCTGAGTGCGGGAGATCGTCGCGTCCGAGGCCCTCAGGCGCGACGATCTCGTGCACTCAGCGGGTGCCCGCGGTGCGGGGTCAGCGGCGGCGGGTGCCGAAGATGGTGCGGGTGAGCTCGCGGCCGAGCTGGGTGCCCGCCGAGCGGAGGAACGAGTCGAGCGGGCTCGACGACCGCGAGCGTGACGACCCGGACGACGGCGACCGCCCCGTCGCGGCCTCGCGCTCGAGCTTCGCCCGCATCTTCTCCAGCTCCGCCTGCTCCTTCTTCGCCGCGCGCTCGGCCTCCTTGGCGGCCTCCTTCGCCGCCTTCTCCTGCGCGGCGGCCTCGGCCTCGGCGGCCTCCGCGGCGGCGCGCGCCGCCGCCTGCTCCTGGACGCGGACCTGGAGGAGCTCGAACGCGGACTCGGCGTCGACGGCGGTGCCGTACCGGGCCGTCGCGGGCGACGCCGCCACGATGCCCTCGAGCACGGACGCCGGCGCGGGGTCCATCGACGACTGCGGCGCGCGGACGCGCGTCCACGCCACCGGGGCCGGCGCGCCCTTCTCGGTGAGCACCGTGACGACGGCCTCGCCCGTCCCGAGCGACTGCAGCAGCCGCTCGAGGTCGTACGGCGACGTGGGGTAGGTGCGTACGGCCGCCCGCAGGGCCGCGGCGTCGTCGGGCGTGAAGGCGCGCAGCGCGTGCTGGACGCGGTTCCCGAGCTGCGCGAGCACGTCGGCGGGGACGTCCTTCGGGCTCTGCGTCACGAAGAACACGCCGACGCCCTTGGACCGCACCAGGCGCACCGTCTGCACGACCTGCTGCAGGAACTCCTTCGACGCGCCCGTGAACAGCAGGTGCGCCTCGTCGAAGAAGAACACGAGCCGCGGCTTCTCGACGTCGCCCACCTCGGGCAGCTCCTGGAAGAGGTCGGCGAGCAGCCACATGAGGAACGTGGAGAACAGCGCCGGACGGTCCTGCACCGCGGGGAGCTCGAGCGCGGAGACGACGCCCCGCCCGTCGGGCGTCGTGCGCAGCAGCTCCGACGTCGCGAACGCCGGCTCGCCGAAGAACACGTCCGCGCCCTGGGCCTGGAGCGCGACGATCTCGCGCAGGATCACGCCGGCCGTCGCGGTCGACACGCCGCCGATGCCCCGGAGCTCGGCCTTGCCCTCGTCGGACGTCAGGTACGCGAGCGTCGCCTGGAGGTCCTTGAGGTCGAGCAGCGCGAGACCCTGCGCGTCCGCCCAGTGGAAGACGAGGCCGAGGCTCGACTCCTGCGTCTCGTTGAGGCCGAGCACCTTGGCGAGCAGGAGCGGGCCGAAGTCCGTCACGGTGGTCCGGATCGGCACCCCGGTGCCGAGGCCGCCGAGCGAGTACACCTCGACGGGGTACGCCGTCGGGCTCCAGTCCTGGCCGATCGACGCCGAGCGCTCCACGATCTTTGCGGACGACGCCCCCGCGACGGCGAGCCCCGACAGGTCACCCTTGACGTCGGCGAGGAACACCGGGACGCCCGCCGCCGAGAGGCCCTCCGCCATGCCCTGCAGCGTCTTCGTCTTGCCGGTGCCCGTCGCGCCCGCCACCAGCCCGTGCCGGTTGAGCATCGAGAGCGCGAACCCCACCTGGACGTCGGCGCGGGGGGACGGGTCGCCGCCCTCCGCGCCCTCCAGCAGCGCGCCGAGCGGGAGCGTGCCGCCGGCGTACGCGTAGCCCGCCGCCACCTGGGCGTCGTACCCGTCGCCGGGGGACGACGGCGCGTCCCGGGCGGGGCCGGTCGGCGCCGGCTCCGGTGGTGCGTCCGTCGGGGACGGCTCGGCCGCGGGAGCGTCCCCGGGCGTCGCGTCGGCAGGGGTCGCGTCGGTCGAGGGGGCGGAGGCCGGGGGAGCGGGGGCGTCCGGCTCGGGGGCGTCGCCGCGCGCCGCCGCCTCGGCGGCCTCGAGCGCCGCCCGCGCCGCGGCGGCGCGTGCCTCGGCCGCCTCCGCGGCGGCCTGCGCGGCGGCCGCGCGCAGGGCCAGGATCTCCGGGTCGGTCGGTGCGTCGTCGCCCATGCCTCGGATCCTAGGGCGCGGCGCGGGCGGCCGCCCGGCCGCGCCCGGACGGTCGTCACGACCCTCGGGGACCTTCGTCCCCGCGGCGCTCCGCTTTATTGACGATGTGTCAATAGCGGTCCTAGCGTGAAGACGTCCCCCTGACGAAGGAGCTTCCATGAGCGCGACGACACCGACGCGGCGACGTCGGTCCGCACCCGAGGTGCGGGCCGAGGAGATCGTCCGCGCCGCCCGTGCGCTCTTCGTCGAGCGAGGCATCGCGAAGACGTCCACCACGGACGTGGCGGAGCGCGCCGGCGTGGCGCGCGGGCTCGTCTACTACTACTTCGCGGACAAGGACGCGCTCGTCGACGCCGTGCTCGACGAGTACGTCGAGGAGTTCACCGCGGCGGTCCGTGCCTGGGACGCCGCCCGCGAGACGGGCGACATCGACACCGCGCTCGTCGACTGCGTGGCGATGTTCCGCAACTACCTGCGCGCGATCGACCCGCTGCGCGACGACCTCCGTCGCCCCGAGAACGGCGGGCTCTACGACCGGTTCCTCGACCGCGCCGTCCGCGCGGTCGTCGCGAGCCTCGAGGCCACCACGGTCGAGGCCTACGCGGCACGGCACCACGTCCGGATCACGCACGTCGCAGAGACGTTCTACGTGCTCGTCTACGGGCTCGTCGGGCTCGTCCGGAACTCCCCGGACGTGGACGACGCGGTCCTCGCGACGATCGTGCGCCAGACGCTGCACCTGGACGAGGAGAGCTCCTCGGACGGGTGATCCCGGGTCCTCCGGCGCGCCGGGACCCGGAAGCCCTCCGAGCGCGCACCGTCCCCGGGCGGCGTGGGACCGCCCGGTCGTCCCCCAGGAGAAGACGACATGTTCCTGTTCGACTCGATCCCGTGGCAGGCGGCCGTCATGTGGTTCGTCGTGCTGGCCGCGCTCATCGCGCTCAACGAGCTCGTGCGCTGGTCGAAGACCGCCGCGGTCGGGATCTTCGTGGTCCTGCCCGTGGTGCTGACGATCTTCGTCTGGCCGCAGACGGCGGGCGCCGGCTCCTCGACCGGCACGTGGTTCCACTGGGTCAAGGTCTACTCGGCCCTCGCGGGCTGCATCGGCTTCATGCTCCTGCGCTACAGCCCTCGGCTGCGCGCCATGCGGTACGCCCTGCTGTTCCCGCCCGCGATCCTCGGGCTCAACATCCTCGAGGCCGTCATCCGGGACTTCCAGGTCACGGGGATGGACGGCGTGGTCGACGGCGTCGTCATGGTGGGCGGCCCGTGGAACGTCATGAACGGGATCGCCGGCATCCTCAACCTCGTCACCATCTGCGGGTGGGTCGGGATCTTCGTGACCCGCGACCGGTTCCAGGACATGATCTGGCCCGACATGATGTGGTTCTGGATCATCGCCTACGACCTCTGGAACTTCGCCTACGTCTACAACTGCGTCGGTGACCACGCGTTCTACGCCGGTGCCGCCCTGCTGATCTCGTGCACCATCCCCGCCTTCTTCCTGCGCAAGGGTGCCTGGCTCCAGCACCGTGCCCACACCCTCGCGTTCTGGATGATGTTCACCATGGCCGTCCCGGCGTTCGTCTCCGACTCGCCGTTCGCGGTGCAGTCCTCCCACGACCCCACGGCGCTCTTCGTGGTGAGCCTGGTCTCGCTCCTCGCGAACGTCGCCGTCGCGGTCTACCAGGCGTACGTGATCGTCTCGCGGCGTCGCAACCCGCTGCGCGACGAGCTCTACGTCGACCACGCGTCCTACCGGCGGCTCGCCGCGGAGCGGCCCGAGGCGCGTCCTGCGGAGCAGGCCGTGCCCGCGGGCGTCGCGACCACCTCGGCCTGACGCACCGGCCACCGGCCCGCGGCGCCGCTCCGGCGTCGCGGGCCGGTCGCGTCCCTGCGCGGCCGGGGTGCGCGACGACGCGTGGTCGCCGTAAGGTGGCGCGGCCATGACCGACCACCGCGTGCACGTCGTCACCGACTCCACGGCCTCCCTGCCCGCAGGATCCGACGAGCGGCTGCGTGCCGTCCCCCTGCACGTGGTCGTCGACGACGAGTCGTACCTGGAGGGCGTCGGCCTCACCGCCGAGGACGTCGCGGCGCACCTCCAGGCCGGTCACCGGGTGACCACCTCGCAGCCGACGCCGCGGGCGTTCGGCGAGGCGTACGCCGCGGCAGCGGCAGCGGGTGCACGCGGGATCGTCTCCGTCCACCTCTCGGGCGAGCTGTCGGGCACGGTGCACGCGGCGGCGCTCGCGGCCGCCGACGCGCCGGTCCCCGTGCGGGTCGTGGACTCGCGGACCGTCGCGATGGGGCTCGGCTTCGCCGCGCGCGAGGCCGCGGCGGCGGCGGCAGCCGGGGCCGGGACGGACGTGGTCGCGCGGCGGGCGATCGAGGTGGCCGACGCGAGCCGTGCCCTCTTCCTCGTCGACTCGCTCGACCACCTGCGCCGGGGCGGCCGGCTCAGCGCGGCCTCGGCCGCGCTCGGGACGGTGCTCGGTGTCCGTCCGCTGCTGACGGTGCGTGACGGCAGGATCGACGTCGTGCAGAAGGTCCGGACCCGGTCCGCCGCCGTCGAGCGGCTCACCGCGGTCGCCGTGGAGTCCGCGGCCCGCCGCGCGCGGCCCGCGCTCGCGGTCCACCACGTGGGGGACGACGACGGCGCCGACCGTCTGGCGGTGACGCTCACCGAGCGCACCGGCCTGGACGTCGTCGTGACGCCGGTGAGCGCGGTGCTCGGGGCGCACGTCGGCCCGGGGGTGCTCGCCGTCGTGGTGGCGGACCTCGCCGACCGCGGCTCCGGGGTGGGAGACCTCTCGGCGACGATCTGAGGTCCCCGACGCCAGGGGCGCCGGTGCGTGGCCGTGCACAGCCGCGCACCTCGTCGCGTCCTCCACAGGCCGGGCCGCGGCGTCGGCAGGGTGCACCGGCCGCGCCCTAGCGTCCACGGCGTGAGCACACCTCGGCACGAGCCCCGACAGCACGCCCGCCCCGGCCGCGACCCCGGGAGGGACGGCGCCGTCGTCCGGCAACGCCTGCGGGCGGTCGCCGGGTCCGGGCGGCCCGCCCTCGCGTGGCACCCGGCGACCGCCGCGCTGCCCCGGGTCGCCCCGCCGGGCGCGACACCGACGCGAGGCGAGCGGTGGTCGTGGGAGCAGCCGGAGGCGGTGGACGGCCCTGCGCCGGACGTCGTCCCGTCCTGGCACCGGCGTCCCGGAGCGCCGGGCGACCCCGGGTCGTCCGGCGCCGACGGCTGGCTGCCGTCGCGGCCGGAGCCGGAGGAGCGTGCACCGTCCCTGCCGTCCGAGGTGCCGGAGGCGGACGAGGCCGCCGGTCTCGCCGCCCGCGGGGGTACGACGTGGTCCGACGACGAGGCGCCCGGCACCGTGGGGGACGCCGACGTGGAGGGGGAGGTGGACCGCCTCCGGCGGCGCGCGGCGCAGACGGCCGCGAGCGCGTACACGGCCGCGCACGGGCACCCGACGGCCCACTCCGGGTTCGGTGACCTCGCCGAGGAGGGCGGCAGGCGGTGGGCGATGCGACCGCGGACCGCGGTCACCGCGCTCGTCGTCGTCCTGCTCCTCGCGACCGGTGTCGTCGTGCTGCGGGCGCCGGCCGGAGGAGTCGAGCCGGTGGCGCGCGCGGGCGCCGCTGCCTCTCCCGCCACGGCGGCATCAGGGGATGGGGTCGCGGCCGACGCCGACGCGTCGCCCGGCGCGGCGGGTGCACCGGCCGCCGACGGCGGCGAGGCCCAGCCCGCGCCCGGTCCTGGCGGGGCGGCCGCGGCGCCGGGCCGGGTGGTCGTGCACGTCGTCGGGCAGGTGGCGGCACCCGGCCTGGTGACCGTCGCGACGGACGCCCGTGTCGCCGACGCGCTCGACGCGGCCGGGGGAGCGACCCCCGACGCCGACCTCGCGGCGCTCAACCTCGCGCGCGCCGTGACCGACGGCGAGCAGATCCACGTCCCTCGGCCCGGCGAGGCGGTCGCGGCGCCGCCGCCCGACGCCCCGGGGGCGGCCTCCGCGGGGACCGGGGGCGCGGGTGGCGCGGTGGTCGACCTCAACGCCGCCGACGCCGCCGCGCTCGACACGTTGCCCGGCATCGGCCCCGTGCTCGCCGAGCGCATCGTCGCGTGGCGCGACGAGAACGGGCCGTTCACCGCCGTCGACGAGCTCGGCGAGGTCAGCGGCATCGGCCCTGCCGTGCTCGAGGACGTGCGCGACCTCGTCCGCGTGTGACCGACCTCCGGCTCGTCCCCGCGGCGCTCGCGGCGTGGGCCACCGCGTTCGTCGCCGTCGGGGCCTCGGCGGCGGACACGCTGCTCGTGGCGCGTGCCACGGCCGTCGTGCTGGGCGTCGTGCTCGTCGCCGGCCTCGTCGCGCTGCGCCGCGCTGCGACCTTCTCCGGGGTGTCCGGCGCCGACGTCGGCGCGAGCGTCGTCGCCGCGCCCTCCGGCCCGGCGTCCGGTCCGAGCCACCGGAGGGCGGACGGACCGCGGCTCCGCCCACCCGTCCGGCCGCCGCTCGGCCCACCCGTCCGGTCGCGGGGCGGACGGCCGGTCGGGTCACGGGCCGGGTCACCGGTCGGCGTGCGCGTGGTCGGGCAGGTGGTGGTCGTCCTCGCGTGCGCGACCGCCGTCCTCCTCTCGGGCGGGGTCCAGCTCGCCGCGCGGGCCCCGCTCGGGGCGCTGGCCGACGAGCGGGCGACGGCGACCCTCGTCGGGACGGTGCGCTCCGACGTCGAGCCGCGGACCGACCCGTGGTCGGGGTCGGCCGACCGGCACGAGGTGCGGGTAGAGGTCGACCGGCTCACCGCACGCGGCGCGACCGTCCCGGCAGCGGGGCCGGTCGTCGTGGCGGGGGCGGGGGACGGCTGGACCGACCTCGCCTACGGGGCGGACGTCGTGGTCACGGGTCGGCTCGACGTGCAGGGGGACCGGACGTTCCTGCGCGCGGACGCCGCGCCGCGCGTCGTCCACGACCCCGGCTGGTTCCTCCAGGGCGTGCACACGATGCGGCAGAGCCTGCTCGACGTGACGGACGGGCTCAGCCCGCAGGCACGCGGGCTCGTGCCGGGGGTGGCGGTGGGGGACACCTCCCGTTTGGACCCGGAGCTCGACGAGGCGATGCGCACGACCTCGCTCACGCACGTCACGGCCGTGTCCGGCGGCCACTTCGTCATCGTCGTCGCGTGCGTCGCGGCGCTGTGCGTCCTGCTGCGCGCGCCGCGAGCCGTCCGCGTCCTCGTGACGGGCGCGGCGATGGTGGGGTTCGTGGCGCTGGTCCACCCGGAACCGAGCGTGCTGCGGGCGGCGGCCATGGGGGTGGTCGGGGTGGTGGGCATCGCGCTCGGGCGCCCGTCCCGCGCGGTGGCGGCTCTCGGTGCGGCCGTGGTCGTGCTCCTCGTCGTCGACCCGTGGCTGGCGCGGTCGTACGGCTTCGTCCTCTCCGTCGCCGCGACGGCCGGGCTGGCCCTGCTCACGGCGCCGATCGCCCGGCGTCTGGCGCCGTGGTGCGGACGGACGGCCGCGCACGTCGTCGCCGTACCGGCGGCAGCGCAGGCGGCGTGCGCCCCGATCGTCGTGCTGCTCGACCCGAGCGTGAGCACGTGGGCCGTCCCGGCGAACCTCGTGGCGGCGCCGGCACTGGGGCCGGCGACGGTGCTCGGCGTCCTCGCGACCCTCGTCGCGCCGTGGTGGCCCGGTGCCGCGACCGCCCTCGCCTGGACGGCGGGTCTCTTCACGGGCTGGATCGCGGGTGTCGCCCAGGTCTTCGCGGCCACGCCCGGCGCGCGGGCGCCCTGGCCGGGAGGTGTCGGAGGGGCCGCGCTGCTCGCCGCGCTGACCGCCGTCGGGCTCGCCGTGGTCCTCCGCTCACGCGCCCTGCAGGACGCGGGGGAGCGCCGCACGCTGCGCCGCGCCACGTCGCCGCCGCTGCGGGCGCGCCTCGCCGGGGAGTGGCGTCGCGCCTCCCGGTCGTCCGGCGTCGGGGAGGGACGCTTCGGACGGGCTGCGGGTTCGCGTCAGGTCCGGTCGCCCCAGGGACCGGGACAGGGACGACCGCACGCTCGCGTCCGCGTCGTGGTCGTGGTCGTCGCCGTCGTCGCCGTGTCCGTCCTCGTCGTCGTGGTGCTCCGGCCGCTCGGCGTGACCGCAGGGCCGGTCCCTGCGGACTGGGCGGTCGTGGCGTGCGACGTGGGGCAGGGCGACGCGCTCGTCGTGCGCTCCGGGCCGCGCGCTGCGGTGGTCGTGGACGTGGGCCCCGCCGGTGCTGCGGCGGGATCGTGCCTCGACGACCTCGGGGTCGAGCGGGTCGACCTGCTCGTCCTCAGCCACTTCCACGCGGACCACGTCGGCGGTCTGGAGGCGGTGCTCCGCGGCCGAGAGGTCGAGCGCGCGCTCGTGAGCCCGGCCGCGGAGCCCGAGGCACAGGCCGAGCGCGTGCTCGGGGACCTCGCGGACGCGGGCGTCCCGGTGCAGGTCGCGCGCCAGGGCGACGCCGGTGCGGCGGGCCGGGAGGACGGCGGCCGTGCCTTCGACGACGGCGTCTCGTGGGAGGTGCTGCAGGCCGGACCGGGCGACGCGAACGACGCGAGCGTGGCGCTCCTCGTCCAGGTGGCGGGACTGGACGTCGTCGCGCTCGGCGACCTGGAGGACGCGGGGCAGGCCTCGCTCGCGCGCACCCTGGACCGTCACGGCACGGGTCCGGTCGACGTCGTCAAGGTCGCGCACCACGGCTCGGCCACGCAGTCGGACCGCCTCGCGGAGCTCCTGGCACCGACGGTCGCGCTCGTCAGCTCGGGCGAGAACGCCTATGGCCACCCCACCGACCGGGCGCTCGATCTCTACCGCGGGGTGGGGGCCACCGTGCTGCGGACCGACGCGTGCGGCACGGTGGCGCTCGTCGTGCGCGACGACGTCCTCTCCGCCGCGGGGTGCGGGTGACGGCGCCGTGCGCGTCTGACGGCACGGCGGGTGGGCGGCTCGTGGCAGGCTGGTGCCATGCCCGCGCCGACCCGCACTGCCCGTCCGTCCGCCGGTCCGTCCCTCGCCTGGGACGACGTCCGGCTCGCGCCGGTGGTGCTCGTCCAGGGGCCCGAGTCGCTCCTCGCGGAGCGCGCCGTCGACGCGATCGCCGACCTCGCGCGCGAGCGCGACCCCGAGGTCGAGAAGGTGACGATCGAGGCCGCGACGTACCAGGCCGGGATGCTCACCGTGGCGGCCAGCCCGTCGCTGTTCGGCGAGGCGAAGGTCGTCGTCGTCGAGGGCGCCGAGTCGGCGACCGACGCGCTCGTCGCCGACGTCGTGGACTACGTGCCGGTCGCCGACCCGGCGACGACCGTCGTCGTCGTGCACGGGGGCGGAGTGCGGGGCAAGCGCATGCTCGACGCGATCAAGGGCAGCGGCGCGCCCGTCGTCACGGTCGAGGCGATCAAGAAGGACTCCGACAAGGTGGCGTTCGTCAACGCCGAGTTCCGCAGGGCCCGTCGTCGCATCGACGCGTCGGGCGTCCGAGCCCTCGTCGAGGCCCTCGGCAACGACCTGCGGGAGCTGGCGGCCGCCTGCAGCCAGCTCGTCACGGACACCGACGGCACCGTGAGCGAGGCCGTGGTGGACCGGTACTACGGCGGCCGGGTCGAGGCGACCGGGTTCCGGGTCGCGGACGCCGCCGTCGCCGGGAACGCGGGGGAGGCCGTGGCGCTCCTGCGGCACGCGCTTGCGACGGGCGCCGACCCGGTGCCGCTCGTCGCGGCCCTGGCGATGAAGCTGCGCGCCCTCGCGAAGGTCGGCGCGATGCGCGGCCGCGGCGGGGTCGCGGCGAAGGACCTCGGGCTCGCGCCGTGGCAGGTCGACCGCGCGCGCCGGGAGCTCGCGGGCTGGACCCCGGAGGGTCTCGCGACGGCGATCAGCGCCGTCGCGCAGGCCGACGCCGAGGTCAAGGGCGCGGGGCGTGACCCGGTGTTCGCCGTCGAGCGCGCGGTGCTGACGATCGCGCGGGCCCACGGCCGCTGACCCAGCAGCCGCGCGACCAGGCACCGGGCTCGAGTCCCCGGCGCCGCGCGGCGCCGGGGATCCGACGAGGTGCCCGGCTCCGCTCCCGCTCGCGACCGTCGTCACGCCCAACGGTGGCGTCGGCCCGGGCCAGACACCCGGCGCCGGACGCACGAAAGGCGCCGACCCGTGCGGGTCGGCGCCCCTCGTGGGAAACCTGTGCGAGCGTCGCGACGATCAGCGTGTCACGACACCGCGGGCGAACCGTGCGCTCAGAGAGCGTTGACGGACTTCGCGATGGCCGACTTGCGGTTCGCGGCCTGGTTCGCGTGGATGACGCCCTTCGAGACGGCCTTGTCGAGCTTGCGGGACGCCGCCTGGAGCGCGGTGGTCGCCGCGTCCTTGTCGCCCGCCGCGACGGCCTCGCGCACGCGGCGCACGTACGTCTTGAGCTCGGACTTGACTGCCTTGTTGCGCAGACGAGCCTTCTCGTTCGTGCGGATGCGCTTGATCTGGGACTTGATGTTGGCCACGTGTGGACTTTCTGGTTCTGTTCGCCGGAGCGAGCGGATAGGTCGTAGAGGGCGACTCCAGCTCCGGGACTGGGGTGGGGAACCCGTGGAGAGGTGCTGGAGCTGTGCCCGCCGACCTGGGCGGACACGCAGCCATCAAGAATACCAGCGGTCTGGTCGGGACCCTAATCGTCCCCCGGGGCCACCGCGCCGTCGCCGCGTGGCCTCCGTGCGGCCCCGCGCGAGGCCCGCAAGGTCGGCGCGAGAGCCGGGGCTACCACCTCCAGAGCCGGGGCCACCGCCTCAAGAGCCGGGGCCACCGCCTCAGCGGTGCCGCGAGATGCCGTCGACCACACGGTCGAAGACGTCGCGTCCGACGACGGCCCCCTCGCGGCGCACCGCGTCCGGGTCGACGCGCACCACGCGGTCCAGCCGGACCTCGCTGTCGCGCCCCTTCGCGTCCCACGGTCCCGACCCGATGTCCAGCCAGTACCGGCCCCAGCGCGCCTCGTCCTGGGCGTCGCGCGAGTGGTCCTTGCTCGTGAGCATCACGCCGAGGAGCCACGCGCCGTCCGACCCGACGAGCAGCACCGGCCGGTCCTTGCCCTCGGAGTGGTCCTCCTCGAACGGGACCCACGTCCAGACGATCTCACCGGGGTCCGGGTCGCCGTCGGGCCGCGGCGCGTACCGCGCGCGCACGGTGCCCTCGAAGTCGCCCGGGTACGCGCCCGCGGAGGCGCCCCGGCCGCCGGTCGTCCCGGGTCGCCCGCCCGCCGCGGGGCGGGGACGAGGACCCGGCGCAGCACCGGGACGCGGCCCGGGCCGCGGGGAGGGCGTGCGGTCGCCGCGGCCGCGGCCCGACGGCGTCCGCTCGCGCCCCGGGGCCCGCGTCGCCGCGGTGCCCTGGCTCGCGCCACCTTGCCCCGCGCCCTGCGAGCGCGTGAGCCCGGAGACCACGGCGCGCGCCGCCTCGGTCAGAAGTCCCAGCCATCGGTTGCGTGCCACGCGCGCACCCTACCGGGCGGACGCGCGTCCGCCCGGGCGCCCCGGGTGCCCCGGACGCCCGGACGGCCGGACCTCGGCGCGCCGAGGCAGAGCCGTGGTCACCCCACCTCGCCGGACCAGGGCTCTACCTCGCGGAACCAGGGCTCTACCTCGCGGGGCCAGGGCTCTACCTCGCGGGACCGGGGCTCTACCTGGGCGGCGCGCGGCGGATGACCCGCCGGTGCGGGTCACCCGGCGCGGACGGTGCGCGTCACCCGGCCAGGACCGCGTCCACCTCGCGCAGGAAGTCGTCGAGGTCCCCGGGGTCGCGCGACGTGACGAGCGTGTACCCCTCGTCGTCGCGCACGACGGACCGGTCGACCCAGGCGCCGCCCGCGTTGAGCACGTCCGTCTCGAGGGACGCGTAGCTCGTGAGCGTCTTGCCCTCGACGGCGGCCGCCTCGACGAGCGCCCACGGGCCGTGGCAGATCGCCGCGACCGGCTTGCCCGCGGCCGTGAACGCGCGCACGAGGCTCACCGCGTCGTCCTGGAGGCGCAGCGCGTCGGCGTTGATCGTCCCGCCCGGCACGAGCAGCAGGTCGTACTCGGCGGGGTCGGCGTCGGCGTGCGTGAGGTTCGGGGTCACGGTGCGGCCGGGGTCCTTGTCGCCCACGAGGGTCTGCACGTCGTCGGCGGACGTGGCTGCGACGTCGACCTCCACCCCCTCGCCGCGCAGGTGCTCGAGCGGGACCACGAGCTCGTCCTGCTCGACGCCGTAGTTCGTCACGATCGCCAGCACGCGGCGCCCGCCCGGGCGGCCGGAGGTGCGGTGCTCGGTGTCCTGGGCCATGAGCGCTCCTCTCGTCGCCGGTCGGCCCGGTGCGGCCGGCCGGTCCTCCACGCTAGGTCGGCTCGCGGCGCCCCGCAGGGCGGGCGGGTGCCCGACGCCGGACGTGGGACAATGGTCGTTCCCGCCCGCCCGAGAGCGACCGTCGGCGCGCCGCCCCCGAGCGCGCGGCCCCGACCCGCACGCCACTCCCAGGAGCGCACCCGCGTTGTCCCCGATCCCCAGTGCCCAGCTGAGCACCCGCATCCAGCCCGCGGCCACGCCGCCCGAGCTGATCCGGAACTTCTGCATCATCGCGCACATCGACCACGGCAAGTCGACCCTGGCCGACCGCATGCTGCAGCTCACCGGTGTCGTCGAGCCGCGCGCCATGCGTGCGCAGTACCTCGACCGCATGGACATCGAGCGCGAGCGCGGCATCACGATCAAGTCGCAGGCCGTCCGCATGCCGTGGGCCGTCGTGGCGGACGGCGTGGAGACGCCGCACGCGCTGAACATGATCGACACCCCGGGGCACGTCGACTTCACGTACGAGGTCTCGCGGTCGCTCGCGGCGTGCGAGGGCGCGGTGCTGCTCGTCGACGCCGCGCAGGGCATCGAGGCGCAGACCCTCGCGAACCTGTACCTCGCGATGGAGAACGAGCTCGAGATCATCCCCGTGCTCAACAAGATCGACCTCCCGGCGGCGCAGCCCGAGAAGTACGCGGAGGAGCTCGCGAACCTCGTGGGCGGCGACCCGGACGACGTGCTCAAGGTCTCCGGCAAGACGGGCGCGGGCGTCGAGGTGCTGCTCGACCGCATCGTCGAGCGCGTGCCCGCGCCGGTCGGCGACGCCGACGCCCCGGCGCGCGCCATGATCTTCGACTCGGTCTACGACACCTACCGCGGCGTCGTGACGTACGTGCGCGTCGTCGACGGCAACCTCAACCCGCGCGAGCGCATCGTCATGATGTCGACGCGCGCGACCCACGAGCTGCTCGAGATCGGCGTCATCTCGCCGGAGCCCATCGTCACGAAGGGCCTCGGCGTCGGCGAGGTCGGCTACCTCATCACGGGCGTGAAGGACGTGCGCCAGTCGAAGGTCGGCGACACGGTGACGAACGCGGCGAAGCCCGCCGCCGACGCGCTCGGCGGCTACTCGGACCCGAAGCCCATGGTCTTCTCGGGCCTGTACCCGATCGACGGGACCGACTACCCGGTCCTGCGCGACGCGCTCGACAAGCTCAAGCTCAACGACGCCGCGCTCAACTACGAGCCGGAGACGTCGGTCGCGCTCGGCTTCGGCTTCCGCGTCGGCTTCCTCGGCCTGCTGCACCTGGAGATCGTGCGCGAGCGGCTCGAACGCGAGTTCGACCTCGACCTCATCTCGACCGCGCCGAACGTCGTCTACGACGTGACGCTCGAGGACGGGACGCTCGTCAACGTGACGAACCCGTCGGAGTTCCCGGGCGGCAAGATCAAGCAGGTCAGCGAGCCGGTCGTGCGGGCGACGATCCTCGCGCCGAGCGAGTTCGTGGGCACCGTGATGGGCCTGTGCAACGACCGTCGCGGCCAGATGCTCGGCATGGACTACCTGTCCGAGGACCGCGTCGAGCTGCGCTTCACGCTCCCGCTCGCCGAGATCGTGTTCGACTTCTTCGACCAGCTGAAGTCCCGCACGCGCGGGTACGCGTCGCTCGACTACGAGCCCTCGGGCGACCAGGTGGCCGACCTCGTGAAGGTCGACATCCTGCTCCAGGGCGAGCAGGTGGACGCGTTCAGCGCGATCGTGCACAAGGACAAGGCGTACGACTACGGCGTCATGATGACGGCGAAGCTCAAGGAGATCATCCCGCGCCAGCAGTTCGAGGTGCCGATCCAGGCGGCCGTCGGCGCGCGCGTCATCGCGCGCGAGACGGTGCGCGCGATGCGCAAGGACGTCCTCGCGAAGTGCTACGGCGGCGACATCAGCCGCAAGCGCAAGCTGCTCGAGAAGCAGAAGGAGGGCAAGAAGCGCATGAAGAACATCGGGTCCGTCGAGGTTCCGAAGGACGCCTTCATCGCCGCGCTCTCCTCCGACGCCGCGGGCGGCAAGGACGCCAAGGACAAGTCGAAGAAGTGAGCCCGGCGCTGCCCGAGGGCGAGCCGGTCCCGCCCGACGGCTCGCTGCCCTCCTGGGTCGGGGGAGGCACGGGCGGCACGGAGCCCGCGGCCCGCGGGTTCGGGGTCTACCTGCACGTCCCGTTCTGCTCGGTGCGGTGCGGGTACTGCGACTTCAACACCTACACGGCGTCCGAGCTCGGCGGGGGTGCGAGCCAGGCGTCGTACGCGAGCACGGCGCTGCGCGAGATCGACCTCGCCGCGCGCGTGCTGCACGACGCCGGGCTGCCGCCGCGCCCTGTCTCGACCGTCTTCGTCGGCGGCGGCACGCCCACGCTTCTGCCTGCGGGCGACCTCGTCCGCCTGCTCGACGGCGTGCGCGACGCGTGGGGGCTCGCCCCGGACAACGAGGTGACGACGGAGGCGAACCCCGACTCCGTGACGCCCGAGTCGCTCGCCGAGCTCGCTGCGGCCGGGTTCACGCGCGTGTCGTTCGGCATGCAGTCCGCCGTCCCGCACGTGCTCGCGACGCTCGAGCGCACGCACGACCCGCGCCGCATCCCGGACGTCGTGCGCTGGGCGCGCGACGCCGGCCTCCAGGTCTCGCTCGACCTCATCTACGGCACGCCGGGGGAGAGCCTCGACGACTGGCGGGCCAGCCTCGAGGCCGCGCTCGCGACCGGCGTCGACCACGTGGCCGCGTACGCGCTCGTCGTGGAGGCGGGGACGAAGATGGCCGCCCAGGTGCGGCGCGGCGAGGTCGCGCTCCCGAGCGAGGACGACCAGGCCACGAAGTACGAGCTCGCCGACGAGCTGCTCACGGCGGCGGGCCTCACCTGGTACGAGGTGAGCAACTGGGCGCGCACCGACGCCGACCGCTGCCGCCACAACCTCGCCTACTGGCGCGGCGACGACTGGTGGGGGATCGGTCCCGGTGCGCACTCCTACGTCGCGGCGACCGGTGCCGGGTCCGCGGTGACGTCGCCCGAGGACGCCCGGGTCGGGGTGCGCTGGTGGAACGTCAAGCACCCGCGCCGGTACGCGGCGCTGCTCGAGGCGGGCACGAGCCCCGCGGCGGGACGGGAGCTCCTCACGCGGACGGAGGGCCGGCTCGAGCAGGCGATGCTCGGCGTGCGGCTGCGCGAGGGTCTCGACCTCGCGGTCCTCTCCCCGTCCGGCCGGCGTGCGGTCGCCGGGCTCGTCGCGACCGGGCTCCTCGACGGCCGCGCGGCGGTCGCCGGCCGCGCCGTGCTCACCCTGCGGGGGCGGTTGCTCGCGGACACGGTGGTCCGGACGATCACGGACGAGTGACGTCGGTGCCGGGGCCGCCTCGACCCGGCACGCGCTCGGCGACCACCGGTGCGCGACGGCGGCGGCGGACCCGGCGTCGTGCCGTGCTCGCGGCTCTCGCCGCGCGGTCCTGGCCACGAACCGCCAAGGTGGACCCAGCACGTCGACGGAGCGTGCGGCCCGCAGCACGTGACGACGAGGAACGAGGTGCACGATGACCGACCCCACGAACCCGGGCGGCGAGCCGCCCCGCGACGACGAGCACACCCCCGCCGACGGATCGGGCGGCCCGCAGCCGGACGCCACGCCGCCGTCGGGCCCCGGCCCCGACCGGCCCGACGCCGCTGCGTCCGGGGACGACGTGCCACCCGCCTCGCCGTACGGCCCGGGCGGTGGAGCGCCGCACGACCCGGCCGCCCCGCGCGACCCGGCCGCCCCGTCGGGCCCGCCCGCGTACGGGGCACCGGGTGCCTACGGCGCCCCGTCCGGTGCGCCGGGCGGCGCGACCGGAGGACAGGCCGCGCCCCCGCCGGGCGCGTCCCCGTCGGGCGGATACCCGCCGCCCGCCGGCGGATACCCGCCCCCTGCCGGGGGATACCCGCCGCCGCCCGGGTCGTACCCGGGCGCCGCCGGAGGGTACGGCGGCCAGCCCGGCTACACGGGACCGGCGTTCGGCGTCGGCGACGCGATCTCCTACGGGTGGCGCCGGGTCACGTCGAACCTGGGGCCGTGGATCCTCGTCGCGCTGATCTTCCTCGCGGTCAACGTCGCGTGGAGCTGGATCACGGGCGGGTTCGACCAGCTCCAGGACCAGTTCGACTACTCCGACACGAACTTCGCCGCCCTCGGCGGGCTCACCTTCACGAGCGCGCTGCTCGCGATCGTCGGCACCGCCATCGGCTACCTCATCACCGCGTTCTTCACGCGCGGCGCGCTCGACGAGGTGGACGGGCGTCGGCCCGACGTCGCCGCGTTCTTCCGCATCGGCAACGTGCTCAACGTGCTGCTCGCCGCGCTCATCGTCGGCATCCTGTCCGGGATCGGGTTCTTCCTGTGCGTCCTGCCCGGCCTCGCGATGCTGCTGTTCTCGGCGTTCGTGTACTACGTCGCGCTCGACCAGGGCGTCGACGCGATCACGGCGATCCGCACGAGCTTCTCGCTCGTCGCGAAGAACTTCGGGCAGGTGTTCCTGCTCCTGCTCGCTCTCGTCGGGATCAACATCCTCGGCGCGATCCCGTGCGGCCTCGGGCTCTTCGTGACGATCCCGCTGAGCTACGTCGCCGTCGGCTACGCCTACCGCCGTCTCACGGGCGGCGTGCCGGCCGCCTGACCCCCGGCCGCAGCCCTCGCCGCGCCCCGGGAGCGGCGCGCCCCGGGCGCCGAGCGACCGGTCAGGGCGCGGTGACGAAGTCGATGAGCTCCTCGACGCGCCCGAGCAGCGACGGCTCCAGGTCGGCGTACGTGCGCACCGTGCCGAGGATGCGCTGCCACGCGCGGCCGACGTCCTCCGGGGTCTCCGCGGGCCAGCCGAGCTCGCGCAGGATCCCGCGCTTCCACTCGGTGCCGCGCTCGATCACGGGCCACCGCTCGAGGCCGATCCGGGCCGGCTTCACCGCCTGCCAGACGTCGACGTACGGGTGCCCGAGCACGAGCACCGTGCCCGCGGGCGAGCGCCGCAGCGCCTCGTCGGCGATGCGCCGCTCCTTGCTGCCGGGCACGAGGTGGTCCACGAGCACGCCCACGCGCCGCTGCGGCGTCGGGCCGAAGTCGGCGAGCGCGGCCGCGAGGTCGTCGACGCCGTGCAACGGCTCGACGACGACCCCCTCCACGCGCAGGTCGTCCCCCCACACCTTCTCGACGAGCTCGGCGTCGTGCTTGCCCTCGACCCAGATGCGGCTCCCGCGCGCGACGCGCGCCCGCTGCCCGACGACGGCCCGCGAGCCCGACGCGGTGCGCGTCGGTGCGGCGGGGGCGCGGGAGGTGACGGGCGGGGTGAGCTCGACGGGCGCGCCGTCGACCCAGAACCCGGGCCCGAGCGGGAACGTGCGGGTCCGGCCCGCGCGGTCCTCGAGCACCACGACGTGCATCCCGCCCGACTTCTCGACCCGCACGACGGCGCCGACCCACCCGGTCTGCACCTCCTCGACGACGAGGCCGCGCTCCGCGGGCTGCGGGCGCGACGCGGGCCGCGCGCGGTGGTGGGTGGGGGCGGGCGTGCCGCCGAGGACGTCGGAGCCGTAGCGGTCGAAGGACACGGCGTCACACTAGGCCAGCGTCCGCCGTGCGCCGCCGAGATCGCCCCGTGCGTCGCCGGATCGGCCTCCCGCGGGCCGACCTCGAACCGTCGGGCCGACCTCGCGCGACGGCTCCCGGCGCGCGCGCCCCCGGGGCGGGGTGGTACCACGGACCGATGAGCCAGGAGCGCGCGGAGCCGGACCCGAACCGCTGGCGCGTGCTGCCGGTCTGCCTCGCGGTGGGCTTCATCACGACGCTCGACGTGTCGATCGTCAACGTCGCCCTGCCGTCGATCGAGTCGTCGCTCGACGCGGGTCCCACGGAGCTGCAGCTCGTCGTCGCGGGCTACACGCTCGCCTTCGGGCTCGCCCTGGTGCCCGCCGGGCGCCTGGGCGACGCCGGCGCTCGGCGCGCGCTGTTCATCGCCGGGCTCGTGGGCTTCGCGCTCATGAGCCTCGCGTGCGGGCTCGCGCCCACCGACACGTGGCTGGGCGTCGCGCGCCTGCTCCAGGGCGTGAGCGCCGGGGTGCTCAATCCGCAGGTCGTCGGCCTGATCCAGCAGGAGTTCCGCGGGTACGAGCGCGGGCGCGCGTTCGGCATGTTCGGCGCGACGATCGGTGTCTCGACCGCGCTCGGGCCCCTGCTGGGCGGCCTCATCATCGCGGCCGCCGGCCCCGAGACGGGCTGGCGCTGGGTGTTCCTCGTCAACATCCCCGTCGTCGCCGTGCTCCTGCCGTTCGCGTGGCGCCTCGTGCCGGGGCCGCCGCGCACCGGCTCGGGCGCGGCGCGCGGGCCGCGCCGGCTCGACCTCATCGGGCTCGGCCTGCTCGGCGCCGCGACCCTCGGCGTGATGATGCCGTTCGTCACGACGACGGGCCGCGGCGACGACGCGTCCCGCTGGTGGTGGCTCGTGCCGGCCGTCGGCGCTCTCGTGGCTGCCGTCGCGTGGGAGCGGCGCTACCAGCGCCGCACGGGCGAGGCGGTGCTCGACCCGCAGGTCGTGGGGCTCGGGTCCTTCCGCAACGGCGCGCTGCTCGGCCTCGCGTACTTCGCGGGGTTCACGGGCATCTTCCTCGTCGTGACGCTCTACCTCCAGGACGAGCTCGGGTACACGCCGCTCCAGGCGGGGCTCGTCGGCACGCCGTTCGCGGTCGCGTCGGGCGTGTCGGCGTGGTTCTCGGGCCGCTGGGTCGCGCGCTGGGGCCGCGAGCTCGTCGTCGTCGGCGTGGTGCTCGTGCTCGTCGGGGTGGTCGCCGCGGAGGTCGTCGTGCGCACGCTCGGGAACGACCCGGGCGCCGTGGGCCCGGCGCTCGCGGTCGCGCTGCTGGTCGCCGGTGCGGGCAGCGGGACGGTCATCGCGCCGAACCAGACGCTCACGCTGTCCGAGGTGCCGGTGAGCCGGGCCGGGGTGGCGGGCAGCATGCTGCAGCTCGGCCAGCGCATCGGGTCGGCCGTCGGGATCTCCGTCGTCCTGTCCGTGTACTACGGCGGGCTCGCGGGCGGCGACTCGGCGGCGGACGCGACCGGGCGCGCGCTCCTGGTGACGATCGGCCTCGTCGCGGTCGCGCTCGCGGTCGGACTCCTCGACCTGCGTTCGCGACGAGCGGAGGACCGCCGGACGGGCCGCGCGGACGCGTAGGATTGGCACTCGGAGGTCGAGAGTGCCGACGCCCGCACGCCCGCCCGGGCGGCGACGGTGCGGCACGCGGGAGGTGGACGTGAGCGAGGAGCGCCGGCTCGAGGTGCTGCGGGCCATCGTCGAGGACTACGTCCTGACGCGCGAGCCCGTGGGGTCGCGCGTGCTCACCGAGCGCCACAGCCTCGGCGTCTCGCCCGCCACGATCCGCAACGACATGGCGGCCCTCGAGGACGCGGGGTACATCGCGCAGCCGCACACGTCCGCGGGCCGCATCCCGACGGACAAGGGCTACCGGCTCTTCGTGGACCGCCTCTCGGGCGTCAAGCCGTTGTCCGCACCGGAGAAGCGCGCCATCGAGACCTTCCTGTCCGAGGGCGTGGACCTCGACGACGTCATCGCGCGCGCCGGGCGCCTGCTCGCGCAGCTCACGGGCCAGGTCGCCGTCGTGCAGTACCCGTCGCTCAGTCGGTCGGGCCTGCGCCACCTCGAGCTCGTGCCCGTCGGCGAGTCGCGCCTCCTGGTCGTCATCATCACGGACACGGGCCGCGTCGAGCAGCGCACGCTCGAGGTAGCGAGCCTGCCGGACGAGGGGACCCTCGTCGAGGTGCGCGCACGGCTCAACGCCGCGGCCGCGGGCAAGCGCCTCACGGACCTCGCGACCGGTCTCGCCGCCGTGACCGAGAGCTTCCACCCCGACGACGCCCCGCTCGTCCGCGCGGTGGGCGACCTCGTCGCCCAGACGCTCGCGGAGGAGAGCGAGGAGCGCCTCGTCCTGGCCGGCACGGCGAACCTCGCGCGCGCGGGCATGCGGTTCGAGCACGCGCTGCGCCCCGTGCTCGAGGCGCTCGAGGAGCAGGTCGTCCTGCTCGGCCTGCTCACCGAGATGGCCGCCGAGTCGGGCGTGAGCGTCCGGATCGGTCGCGAGACCCAGCTCGAGGGCCTCGCGGAGACCTCCGTCGTGACGACCGGTTACGGTAACGACGGTGACACGGTCGCGCTCGTCGGCTCGATCGGGCCCACCCGCATGGACTACCCCGGCACCATCGCGGCGGTGCGCGCGGTCGCGCGCTACCTGTCACGGGTGCTCGGCACGTGAGCCCCGCGGTCTCCCCGCCCGCGGCGGGCCCGCTCGACGACCACCCCCGACCCCTCCCGACCGGCTCCGAGCCGGCCTCACGACCCGCACCAGCAGAGAGTGACGTGTGAGCGACTACTACGAGATCCTCGGCGTGGCCCGTGACGCCAGCCAGGACCAGATCAAGAAGGCGTACCGCAAGCTCGCGCGCGAGCTGCACCCGGACGTCGCGGGCGAGGAGGCGGGCGACCGCTTCAAGGACGTCGCGCGCGCGTACGAGGTGCTGTCCAACCCGGAGAAGCGCCAGCAGTACGACCTCGGCGTCGACCCCAGCGCCCCCGGTGGCGGAGGCGGCGGCCCCATGGGCGGCGGGTTCGGCTTCCAGGACATCTTCGAGACGTTCTTCGGCGGCGCCCAGGCGCAGCAGGGCCCGATCCCGCGCGCCCGCCGCGGCCAGGACGCGCTCGTGCGGCTCGACATCGACCTCTCCGAGGCGACGTTCGGCGCGCAGCGCGAGCTCCAGGTCGACACGGCGGTCGTGTGCGGCACGTGCGGCGGCACCTGCTGCCGCCCGGGTACCTCGCCGCGCACGTGCGAGGTGTGCCACGGCCGCGGCACGGTCCAGCGCGTCGCGCGCTCGTTCCTCGGCCAGGTCATGACGAGCGCGCCGTGCGCCGCGTGCCAGGGCTTCGGCACGGTCATCCCCGAGCCGTGCGCGGAGTGCTCGGGAGAGGGCCGCGTGCGCAGCCGCCGCAGCATCACGGTCAACGTCCCGGCGGGCGTCGACACGGGCACGCGCATCAAGCTCACCGCGCAGGGCGAGGTCGGCCCGGCCGGCGGCCCCGCGGGCGACCTGTACGTCGAGATCCGCGAGCGCAACCACGACACGTTCGTGCGCCGCGGCGACGACCTGCACTGCACGCTCCAGGTGCCGATGACGGCGGCCGCCCTCGGCACCGTGCTGGAGCTGGAGACGCTCGACGGGCTCCAGGAGATCGACCTGCGCCCCGGCACGCAGCCGAACCAGATCGTCACCCTGAAGAACCTCGGCGTCGGACACCTGCACGGCAGCGGGCGCGGCGACCTCAACGTCCACATCGAGGTCCAGGTGCCGACGGCCCTCGACCCCGAGCAGGAGCAGCTCCTGCGCTCGCTCGCCGCGCTGCGCGGCGAGGAGCGCCCCGAGCCCCGGCTCGCCGCCGCGCACCCGGGCGTGTTCTCGCGCCTGCGCGACAAGCTGTCCGGCCGCTGAGCGGGGCGCGCATGAGTGCTCCGGTGTTCCTCGCCGAGACGGGGACCGACGGCGTCGCGCCCGGCGACCGGTACGTGCTCGACGGCGCGGAGGGCCGGCACGCGGGCGTCGTGCAGCGCCGCGGCGCGGGCGAGCGCGTGGACGTCGTCGACGGCGACGGGCTCCGGCTGCGGTGCGTCGTCGAGCACGCCGAGTCGGGCCGCGTCACGCTCCTCGTGCAGGAGGTGGACCGCGAGCCGGCGCCGGACGTCGTCGTGACGCTCGTCCAGGCGCTCGCCAAGGGCGACCGCGACGAGATGGCGATCGAGGCGGCGACCGAGATCGGCGTCGACGTGGTCGTGCCGTGGCAGGCGGAACGCTCCGTCGTCGTGTGGCGCGGCGAACGCGCGGCGAAGTCCCGCGCGCGGTGGCTCGCGACGGTCCGCACGGCGACCAAGCAGGCCCGGCGCGCGCGCCTGCCCCGCGTCGAGGTCGCGCTCGACTCGCGCGGCCTCGCGGCGCGGGTCGTCGACGTCGTCGCGGCGGGCGGTCGCGCGATCGTCCTGCACGAGGAGGCGACGACGCCGCTCGCCGACGTCGTCCTGCCCGCCGGTCCGGCCACGGACGGCGCGCCCGCGCCCGAGGTGCTGGTCGTCGTCGGCCCGGAGGGCGGGATCTCCGACCGCGAGCTCGCCGACCTCACGCAGGCCGGCGCGGTCGCGGCGCGGCTCGGGCCCCACGTGCTGCGCACGTCGACCGCCGGGCCGGTGGCCGTGGCGCTGCTCGCCGAGCGGCTCGGCCGCTGGGGCGTGGCCGGGACGCGTGGTCTAGCCTCGGGGGCATGACGAGCACCGACCTGCGCACCGACCCGGACTGCCTCTTCTGCCGCATCGTCGCGGGGGAGGTGCCCGCCGACGTCGTGGCGACGAGCGAGCGCTCGATCGCGTTCCGCGACATCGACCCGCAGGCGCCCGTGCACGTGCTCGTGGTCCCGCGCGACCACCACGGCGACATCGCGCAGCTCGCGGCGGCGGACCCGGAGCTGCTCGGCGACGTCGTCGCGCTCGCCGACGAGGTGGCGGGCGACCTGGCCGACGGCCAGTTCCGGCTCATCTTCAACTCGGGGCCGCGCGCCGGCCAGAGCGTGTTCCACGTGCACGGCCACGTCATCGCGGGCGCCGAGCTCGGCTGGTCGCCGGCCTGAGCCCTGCGCGAAAGCGCGTGTGACGCCCGGCCGCTCTCGGTACGATGGGAAGCGATCTGCGGGGCGGTGGCCGCCCCGGACCCACTGCCCGACCGAAGGAGCGCAGCGGCGCAAGCCGGCTCATGACCTCTCTGTCCCGAGAACCCGACCCCTCGTCGCACCGGGTCGAGCACCGCATCGTCATCCCGAACCACGTGCCGATGGTGGCGCTCCTCGGTAGCCGCGACTCCGTGCTCCGGGCCGTCGAGGAGGGGTTCCCCACCGTCGACGTGCACGTGCGGGGCAACGAGATCGCGGTCGGCGGGCCCCCGGGGGACGTCGCGCTCGCCGCGCGCCTGCTCGACGAGCTCGTCGAGGTCGTGGAGGCCGGCACCCAGCTCACGGCCGACGTCGTCTCGCGGTCCATCGCGATGCTCACCGCCGCGACGGCGTCGCGGCCGGCCGAGGTGCTGACGCTCAACATCCTGTCGAGCCGTGGCCGCACGATCCGGCCGAAGACCGTGGGGCAGAAGCGCTACGTCGAGGCGATCGACGCGAGCACCATCACGTTCGGCATCGGTCCCGCGGGCACGGGCAAGACGTACCTCGCGATGGCGAAGGCCGTGCAGGCGCTGCAGTCGAAGCAGGTCAACCGCATCATCCTCACGCGCCCGGCCGTCGAGGCGGGGGAGCGGCTCGGGTTCCTGCCCGGCTCGCTGACGGAGAAGATCGACCCGTACCTGCGCCCGCTGTACGACGCGCTGCACGACATGATCGACCCCGACTCGATCCCCAAGCTCATCGAGGCCGGGACGATCGAGGTCGCGCCGCTCGCGTTCATGCGCGGGCGCAGCCTCAACGACTCGTTCATCATCCTCGACGAGGCGCAGAACACGACGACCGAGCAGATGAAGATGTTCCTCACGCGCCTGGGCTTCGGGTCCCGCATGGTCATCACGGGCGACGCGACGCAGGTCGACCTGCCGGGCGGCACCCAGTCCGGCCTGCGCGTCATCGAGGACGTCCTCACCGGTGTCGACGACGTCGAGTTCTGTCGCCTCACGTCCTCCGACGTGGTGCGGCACCGGCTGGTGAGCGACATCATCGACGCGTACGCGCGCTGGGACCTCGCGACGGCGCCGGCGTCGCGACAGGGGACGAGCGGCGGCGCTCGCCGCCGCGACGACGACCGCCGCGGACGCCCCGCGGCACGAGACCGACGGACGAGGGACGACGCGTGAGCATCGAGGTCAACAACGAGACCGAGGCCGAGGTCGACGAGGCCGAGTTCGCGGCGCTGGCACGGTACGTGCTCGACGCGATGCGCGTGCACCCGCAGAGCGAGCTGTCGATCCTCTTCGTCGACACGGACGTCATGAGCGAGCTGCACGTGCGCTGGATGGACGAGCCCGGCCCGACGGACGTGCTGTCGTTCCCCATGGACGAGCTGCGGCCCGGGCGGGACGGCGAGGTCGCCGGCCCCGGCCAGCTCGGCGACGTCGTGCTGTGCCCGGAGGTCGCCGCCCAGCAGGCGGTGACGGCGGGCCACTCGACGGCGGAGGAGATGCTCCTGCTCACGACGCACGGCATCCTGCACCTGCTCGGCTACGACCACGCCGAGCCGGAGGAGGAGAAGGAGATGTTCGCGCTGCAGCGCAAGCTGCTCCTGACCTTCCTCGCAGGCCGGTGAGCGGCGAACCCGTCGCGCTCCTGGCGGCCCTGACCGTCCTGACGGTCGTGCTCGCCGCCGCGCTGAGCGCGGGCGAGGCCGCGGTGCTGCGCGTGACGCGGGCCGCCGTCACGGAGGCAGCCCTGGGCGACGACGCGTCCGTGCCCGCCCGCCCGGAGGGCCGTCGGGCGCTCGCGCTGCTCGCGGACCCGGCGGCGACCGTGCGCTCCGTCGGCTTCGTGCGCGTCGTCGCGGAGGTCGCGGCGGTCACGTGCCTCACGCTGCTCGTCGCGGCGTGGCTCGAGCCGTGGTGGCAGGTCCTGCTCGTCGCTCTCGCGGTGAGCGTCGTCGTCGGGCTCCTCGTGGTGCGCGTGAGCCCGCGGTCGCTGGGTCGTCGGCACGCGGTGCGCGTCCTGCTGAGCCTGTCGCGCCTGCTCGCGATCGTCGTCGGGGCCACGCGCTGGCTCACGCGGCTCGCCCCGGCGCCCGACGAGGGGGCGCACCAGCGCGAGCTCCAGGACATGGTGGACCGCGTCAACGAGTCCGAGGTCATCGAGGAGGAGGAGCGCGAGCTCATCCGCTCCGTGTTCGAGCTCGGGAGCACCCTCACGCGCGAGGTCATGGTGCCCCGCACCGACATGGTCACGACGTCGCGCGACACGCCCCTGCGCAAGACCCTCTCGCTCTTCCTGCGCTCCGGCTTCTCCCGCATCCCGGTGACGGGCACCTCCGCGGACGACCTCGTGGGCGTCGCCTACTTCAAGGACGTCGTGCGCGTCCTGCAGGGCGGCCCCGGGACCGACGCGCGGCCCGTGGGCGAGGTCGCGCGCCCTGCGATCTTCGTGCCCGAGTCCAAGCCGGTGGACGACCTGCTGCGCGAGATGCAGGCGTCGTCGTCGCACATCGCGATGGTCGTCGACGAGTACGGCGGCGTCGCGGGTCTCGTGACGATCGAGGACGCGCTCGAGGAGATCGTGGGCGAGCTCACGGACGAGCACGACCGCCCGGAGCCCGAGGTCGAGGACCTGGGCGACGGCGTCCTGCGCGTGCCCGCTCGCCTCGGCGTCGACGAGCTCGGCGAGCTCTTCGGCCTCGGCCTGGACGACGACGACGTGGACACCGTGGGCGGCCTGCTCGCCAAGGCGCTCGGCAAGGTCCCGCTGCCCGGCTCCGTGGCGGAGGTCCACGGTCTGCGCCTCGAGGCCGACCGTGTCCAGGGCCGCCGCAAGCAGCTCGCGACCGTCCTCGTCTCCGCCGCGACCTCGCCCGACGCCCCGGACGCCGAGCCGGACGATCCCGACCCCGCGGCCGACACCCGTCAGCCCCTCCCCACCGTGAAGGACACCCCGTGAGCACGACCACCCCCGAGCACCGCTCCGGCTTCGCCTGCCTCGTCGGGCGGCCCAACGCGGGCAAGTCGACCCTGACGAACGCGCTGGTCGGCCAGAAGGTGGCGATCACCTCCGGGCGCCCCCAGACGACGCGCCACACGATCCGGGGGATCGTGCACCGCCCCGACGCGCAGCTCGTCCTCGTGGACACCCCGGGCCTGCACCGCCCCCGCACGCTGCTCGGGGAGCGTCTCAACGACCTCGTGCGCGAGACCCTCACCGAGGTCGACGTCATCGCGTTCTGCCTTCCCGCCGACCAGAAGATCGGCCCGGGCGACCGCTTCATCGCGAACGAGCTCGCGGAGCTCAGGCGCGGTCGCCGCGGCACGCCCGTGGTCGCGGTCGTGACGAAGGCCGACCTCGTGGACCGCGGCACGCTCGCCGCGCACCTGCTGGCGGTCGACCGGCTGGGGGAGGCGACGGGCGGCTGGGCCGACATCGTGCCCGTCTCGGCCCAGGACGGCTACCAGGTCGACGTGCTCACCGACGTCCTCGTCTCCCACCTGCCCGAGGGCCCTGAGCTCTACCCGGGCGGCGAGCTCACGGACGAGCCGGAGGCCGTCATGGTCGCCGAGCTCGTGCGCGAGGCGGCGCTCGAGGGCGTGCGCGACGAGCTGCCGCACTCGCTCGCGGTCCAGGTCGAGGAGATCGTGCCGCGCGAGGGCAGCGGCGACGAGGCCACGGGCCGCCCGCCCCTGCTCGACGTGCGCGTCAACCTCTTCGTCGAGCGCGACTCGCAGAAGGCGATCGTCATCGGCCGGGGCGGATCGCGGCTGCGCGAGGTCGGCACGCGCGCACGGCACGGCATCGAGGCGCTGCTCGGGGCGAGGGTCTACCTCGACCTGCACGTGAAGGTCGCCAAGGACTGGCAGCGCGACCCCAAGCAGCTCCACCGGCTCGGCTTCTGACGCGGGGGGACGTCCCCCGTGCCGTCGTCGGGACGGCACCAGGGACCGGCCGGCGGCCCGCGGCGTACGATTCCTCGGTGATCTTCCGGACCGCCGCGACGACGGCAGCCCTCGCGATCGTCCTCGCGATCGTCGGAGCGGTCACCGGGCCGCAGTGGGACCCGGTGCCCGTGACCGAGCACCTCGTCCCCGAGACGCCCGACACGACCGTCGGCGGGCAGCCGCCCGGCGGGGCCGCCCCGGTCGGCACGTACGACGTGCGCGAGACGGACGTGACGGTCCGGCTCGACGGCGCGACGGTCGGGGGCGTGCTGCGCGAGCCCGTCGACGCGGGCGACGACCTCCCGGGCATGGTGTTCGTGCACGGGGCAGGGACCGGCCTGGCGTCGGAGGCGTTCGTGGACGTGGCGACCGACCTCGCGAGCGCGGGCGTCGTGACCCTCGTCCCGGACAAGCGCCTGGACACCTACACCACGCGCCACCGCGACTACGAGGCGATGGCGCTCGACTACGCGCGCTCCGTGGACCTCCTGCGCGCCCGTCCGGGCGTGGACCCGGAGCGCGTGGGGCTGTACGGGGAGTCCGAGGGCACGTGGATCGTGCCCGTGATGGCGGCCGACGACCCGACCGTCGCGTTCACCGTCCTCGTGTCCGCGCCCGTCGTGCCGCCGCGCCAGCAGGCCGCGTTCGCGGTCGACAGCTACCTGCGCAACACCGACGTGCCCCACGGGGTGTTCCGGGCGATCCCGCGCGCCGTCGGGATGGCGATCCCCGGCGGCGGGTTCGAGTACGCCGACTTCGACGTCGAGCCGTTCCTCGAGCGGCTCACGCAGCCGGTGCTCGTCGTGTACGGCACCGCGGACCCGTCGATGCCCGTCGAGCAGGGTGCGCGGCAGATCCTCGACGCCACCGGGCCGTCGTCGCAGGTGCCGGGCGGGGCCGACGTCACCGTGCGGTACTACGCGGACGCGAACCACGGGATCAAGATCGACGACGTGCTCGTGCCCGACTTCCCGCGGGACGTGAGCGCCTGGGTGACGTCCCTGCCCGCGAGCGCGACCGCGCTGCCCCAGGTCGCGGGCGCCGAGCCCACGCAGCAGTACCTCGCCGGGCCGGTCCCGTCGCCGCGCTGGCTGGGCAACGGCGACCTGTTCGTGGGCCTCGTCCTCGCCGCCGTCGGGCTGCTCGTGCTCGGCCCGCTCGTCGGCCTCGTCGGCGGCCTCGTGCGCCGGCTGCGGCGCGTGGCGGGTCGGCCGGGCGCCGCCGCCGGCCTCGCCCCCGGCTTCCGGGTACCGCTGCTGGGCCTCGGGGTCGGCGCGTTCGCGACGACGGTCGCGCTCGTCGTGTACCTCGTGGCGACCGCGCGGCTCGCGCTCGACTACGAGAAGGACGCGTGGGTCGTGCAGGGCGGCTGGACCGGGGTGCGGCTCGTCGGTCTCGCGACGCTCGTCGCGGGCGCTCTGCTGGTGAACCGGGCGGCCGAGGTCCGCTCCGCGCGCCGCGCGCACGACGAGCGCCGGGGCACCGACCGGGAGGTCGCGGAGGAGGGTGCGAGCGTGCTGCAGGTCGCCCGGGGCGTGACCCCGCGCGTCATGCTGTGGTGCGTCGTCGCGGGCGCCACGGTCCTGCTCGTCATCCTCGCGTACTGGGGCGTCTACCAGCTCGGCATCTGACCGCGCCGGTGCGCCGGTGCGCCGTCGTCCGGGCCGAGGCGGTCGCGCCGCCGCTCGCCCGGCGCGGCCCGGTGGGCGTGCGTATCGTGGACGGGTGAGGCGCCGTCGGCTCGCGGAGGACCGGGCGGCTCGTGCCGGGCACGCCACCCACGAGCCGACGACCGACGGTGCCGGGACGGCGACCGGCGGCTTCGAGCTCCTGCCGCCCGAGCTACGGACCGACGACCGGTTCGACGCCGCCCTCGACGCCGCGCTCGGCGGCTCTGCCGAGGCCCCGTCCCGTCCTGTGCACGACGAACCACGACCCCGGGACGACGCCGCGACGACCGCCGTCCGGGGACGGCACGGCCGGGCGGCCCGCGACGTGCTGCCGCCGCCGCGCGGAGAGCGCGCGAGCCGGGGCACGCCCGCGGCGTCCGCCGCGCCCGCCGCGCCCCGTCCGTCGCGGTCCGACGTCCGCCGGCCGCCCCGGTCCGCCGGGGGCGGCGAGCCTGCGGACGGTCGAGCGGCCCGGCGACCCTGGTACCTGCACCCGGTCCCGTGGGTGGCGCTCGCGGTCGCCGCCGCGTTCGCCGGCTCCGTCGCCTTCACCGCGTCGATGGAAGACGCGCGACCCGTCGACGTCACCGCCCTCGCGGGAGGGCTGCGCCCGCTCGAGGACCCGCCGGAGCCGCGGTGGTCGGTCCCCGTCGAGCCCGGCACCGAGGTCGTCCCCGCGGTCGGCGCCGTCGTGACCGTCGACGGGGCGCTCACCGCGTACTCCGTCGCGGACGGGACGGTCCTCTGGCGGTCCGAGCGCCTCGGCGACCGCGCCACGTGCCTGCCGGCCTCGGGCGAGCCCGCGCGCGACGTGGTGGTGTGCGCCGTCCCGACGGGGTGGCGCGAGCAGGTGGCCCGGCTCACGACCGTGCGCGCGGCGACCGGCGAGGTCGTGGGGGAGCGCACCGCCGAGACGGCGGGGCGCCTGTCCGTGGTACCGGTCGGCGCGACGGACGTCGTGCGGGCGTGGTGGCGAGGCGACGAGGTGGTGGTCGTGCGCGAGGACGCCGCGACGGGAGAGGTCCGGTGGGAGCGGTCGCTCGCGCACGACGGCCTCGGGAGCGGCGGCGACGTCGTGCTCGACGTGCGCCGCGGCGTCGTGGACGTCCTGGCGCCGGGCGTGGCGGCGGCGCTCACGGAGGACGGCCTGTCGCTCGTCGAGGACGACGTGTGGACCATCGTCCGGCTCCAGGACGGGCGCTACGTCGGCAACGAGTACGGCCGCGGCACCGCCACGGTGTTCACCGCCGCGGGCGAGCCCGCGTTCCGGATCTCCGGCCGCGTGCTCGAGGCGCCCCTGTCGGACGGGTCCGCGCCGGGCGTGATCGTCACGAACACGTTCGGGAGCATCGTGGGCGTGGACGCCGCGACCGGCTCGGAGCTCTGGTCGCTGCCCGGCACCGGCATGCGCGCCGTCGCGCGCGTCGACGGCCGCGTCGTGGTCCAGACGGACTCGGCCTACCGCAGCGTCGACGCCCGCACGGGCGAGGAGGTGTGGGCGGTCACGCTCGAGGACGGTGGCCCCGGGCCGGTGCTCACCGACGGCAGGTCCTTGTTCGTCACGGAGCGGCAGCGCCGGCAGCCGGGGCTCGTGTCGATCGCGCTCGACGACGGGGCGGTCGAGTGGCGCTGGGCGCTGCCGGAGGGCACCTACGACGTGCTCGCGGTCGAGGGTCGGCTCTTCCTCCTCGGGACCGGCGGGCTGACGGCCGTCTCCTGAGGCGGTGGGCGGGGCGCGACGCCCTGCGGCGTCGCCGTCGGCGCCGTCCGGATGGTGGTCCCGGGCCGCGTGGGCGCTTGAGCCGCACGTGATGAACCGGTAGAAACGGTCGGGGCCCCTCGGCCCGGCGTGCGTGCGACCGGCACCGCGCGACAGCGTAGGGAGTGCACGATGACCAACCAGACAGAGCCGGCCGAGGACCCGCAGCCCGGTGCTGCGGGCACCGGGCCGACACCGGCGCCCCAGGGCGCCGCGGCGGGTGACGGGGACTCCACGGCCGAGCGCGCACCGGACGGTGCGACGGGCTCGGCAGGGTCGGACCCGGACGCGGCGGGTGCCGCGCGGGCCGGGGAGAGCGACCAGGCGTCCGCGCGCGAGACCGCCGGTGCCCCGACGGCGACCGCCACGGCGTCGCCCTTCGCCGGGATCCCCGTGAGCGACTACGTGCGCGACGGCGTCGCCGCGCTGCTCCTCCTCGTCTCCCTGGCGCTGCCGTGGGACGTGTCGAGCCGCGCGTCGGACAAGATCGAGGTCGTCCTGCTGACGATCCTCTCGCTGCTGACGCTCGCGCTGCCGTACCTCGCGCGCACGGGCGTGCTCCCGACGACGTGGACCGTGCACACCACGCGCCGGGTCCGCCTGCTCGCCAACGCGCCGTACGTGCTGCTCGTGCTCGTCTACCTCGTCGTCGACGTCGTGGGCGGAGGCGACCTCGCCGACGGCTGGGGCGGGGTCGGCTCCGCCGCCGCGCTCGGCCTCGCGGGCGCGCTCCTCGCGGCGCAGCCGCGCGAGAGCGAGCTCGGGCCGCAGGACCAGGACCGCGCGGTCACCGACCGGTGGCTCCAGGCGCTCCTCGCGCTCGCGGCGCTCCTCGCCCTCACCGTGCTGCTCACGGTGATCCTCACCGCCACCGGCACGCGCCTCGGCGGCGCCCTGTTCGTGCTGCTGGTGATCGTGGCCGCGGTGTTCGTCCTCGCGCTCGCCGGGCTGCCGACGTACGGCACGTGGCGCCGGTCCGAGGCCGCGCGCCTCACGCTCGTCGGGCTGGGCGTCATGCTCGCCGTGGGGTTCGTCCTCGGCTCGGGCAACAACGGGCTCGTGACGATCGAGAGCACGCACGGCGGCCGGTTCGGGCTCGTGCTCGTGCCGGCGCTCGCGGCCGTCGCCGCGGCGCCCGCCGTGCACCGCGCGATGGCCGCGGCGGACCCGGTGACCACCTGGGTGCGCGTGGCCGTCAACGCCCTCGACCTCGTGCTCGTCGTCGCGGGCTACGTCGCCGTGAGCGCCGTGCTCACCCTGGCCGACGGCGCACGCGGCGTCCCGGTCGTCCTCGCCGTGATCGTCGGGGTCCTCGCGGCGGCCGTCGCGTTCGTCGCCCGCCGCTCGCTCGTGCGCGACGCCGCGACCGGGCGTCCGCTCGCGCTCGGCGGCGCCGGCGTCGTGGCGCTGCTCGGCATCGTCCTGCTCGTCGTGACGTCGAACCGTGTCGTGCTGGGCGGCGGCGTGGAGCACGTGCTGCTCGCGTTCGGCCTCCCGCTGCTCGTCGTCGGGGCACTGACGGTCCCGCGCGAGGTCCGTGCGTACTTCGCCGAGCACCGTCCCGTGCCTGCGGCGACCGGGGCCGAGGCGACGCGCGCCTACGTGTGGCAGCCGCCCGCGCCGAAGCCGCCCAAGCCGGCCCGGCCCGCGCCCGCCCCTGCGGGCCCGCCGACCGGTGCGCACCCGACGACCGGGCACACGGGTGCCTACCCGGGCACGGGCGCCTACCCGGCCACGGGGCCGACGGGCGCCTACCCGCCGGCCGGGCACACCGGGCCGGTCCCGACGCAGCAGGCCCCGGACCGCCGGTTCGCCGCGGGGTCCGACGCGACCGAGGTGCTGCCGGTCCAGCCGGTCGAGCCGGAGCGCAGCGGGTACGCGGCGCGTCCCGGTCTCACGCCCGACGAGGGCCCGTCGACGGCGGTCCTGCCCGCCTACCAGGAGGAGCAGCCGGGCACCGGCCCGCAGCCGACCGCCCAGCAGCCCGGACAGGGGTACCCGCAGCAGGGCTACGGCCAGCAGCAGGGGTACCCGGCCTCCGGGGCGGGCCAGCAGGGCTACGCACCGCAGGGCTACGACCAGCACGGCTACGGTCAGCAGGGGTACGCCCAGCAGCCCGCGGCGCAGCAGCCGTCGTACGCGCCCCCGGCCCAGCCGGCGGGCTTCACCGCGGCCCAGGCGCTCGACCCGGGCACGCCGCTCGAGGTCCTGGCGCAGATCGTCCAGGACGCGCCGCACCTGCGGCCCCAGGTCGCGGCCAACCCGTCGACGTACCCGGCGCTGCTCGAGTGGCTCGGCAACCTCGGCGACCCCGCGGTCGACGCGGCGCTGCGCTCGCGGCGCGGCTGACGCACCCTGACGCCCGGCCGGTCCTCCGCACGAGGGCCGGCCGGGCGTCCTCGCCTGCGGCGCGGCCGGGTGCCCCGGACGGCGTGCCCGAGGAACGGACGTCCCGGGCGCCCCGGCGACGGAGGAGTACAGTGGCGTCGTGCACCTGATGCGGCGGCTCCTCCTTCGTTGCCGCGGCGAGGCCCTCTAGCCGGTTCCTCGTCGCGGTGGTTGGTGTGCCGGCTGACACCGATCAGGACGACCCCGAAGGACCGACGATGAACGCCTCCGCCCCCGCCTCGACGCCCACCGCTACGGACCCGAACCCGCAGCAGCCGTCGGGCATGCCGATCCACAAGTACCTGCCGTTCCACCGGCAGATCGACGTCTCCCTGCCCGACCGCACGTGGCCGGACAAGCGCATCGAGACCGCGCCCCGCTGGTGCGCCGTCGACCTGCGCGACGGCAACCAGGCCCTCATCGAGCCCATGAACGCGGAGCGGAAGCTGCGCATGTTCGAGCTGCTCGTCGAGATGGGCTACAAGGAGATCGAGGTCGGTTTCCCCTCGGCCTCGCAGACCGACTTCGACTTCGTGCGGATGCTCATCGAGGAGGACCGCATCCCGGACGACGTCGTCATCCAGGTCCTCACGCAGTCCCGCGAGCACCTCATCGCGCGCACGTACGAGGCGATCAAGGGCGCGAAGCAGGCGATCGTCCACCTCTACAACTCGACGTCCGTCCTGCAGCGCGAGGTCGTGTTCCGCTCGGACGAGGACGGCATCATCGCGATCGCCGTCGACGGCGCGCGGCTGTGCAAGAAGTTCGAGGAGACGGTCCCCGAGACGACGGTCTACTACGAGTACTCGCCGGAGTCGTACACCGGCACGGAGCTCGAGTTCGCGGCCCGCATCTGCAACGAGGTGCTGGAGGTCTTCGAGCCCCGCCCCGACCGCAAGGTCATCATCAACCTGCCCGCCACGGTCGAGATGGCGACGCCGAACGTCTACGCCGACTCGATCGAGTGGATGAACCGGCACCTGCACCACCGCGAGAACGTCGTGCTGTCGCTGCACCCGCACAACGACCGCGGCACGGCGGTCGCGGCCGCCGAGCTCGGCTACCAGGCCGGGGCCGACCGCATCGAGGGCTGCCTGTTCGGCAACGGCGAGCGCACCGGCAACGTCTGCCTCGTCACCCTCGGCATGAACCTGTTCAGCCAGGGCGTGGACCCGCAGATCGACTTCTCCGACATCGACCACGTGCGCCGCACGGTGGAGTACTGCAACCAGCTCGGCGTCCCCGAGCGCCACCCCTACGCGGGCGACCTGGTCTTCACGGCGTTCTCCGGCTCGCACCAGGACGCCATCAAGAAGGGCTTCGACGCGATGGCCGTCCGTGCGGAGGCGGAGGGCGCCACGGTGGACGACATCACGTGGGCCGTCCCGTACCTGCCGATCGACCCCAAGGACGTCGGTCGCTCGTACGAGGCCGTGATCCGCGTCAACTCGCAGTCCGGGAAGGGTGGCATCTCCTACCTGCTGAAGTCGGAGCGCCACCTCGACCTGCCGCGTCGCCTGCAGATCGAGTTCTCGCAGTCCGTGCAGCAGCACACCGACGCGCACGGCACCGAGGTGACGGGCGAGGACATCTGGCGCATCTTCTCGGACGAGTACCTGCCCGTCGAGCCCGGTTCCGGCCTGGAGCCGTGGGGCCGGCTCAAGCTGCGCTCCACGCGCGCGTCGTCGAGCGAGGACGGCCCGGACACCCTGAGCGTCGACGTCGTCGACCGCGGTGAGGAGCTGACGCTCGAGGGCACGGGCAACGGCCCGGTCGCCGCCTTCGTCGACGCGATCGCCCAGGTGGGGGTCGACGTCCGCGTCCTCGACTACGCGGAGCACGCGCTCTCGGAGGGCGGTGACGCGACGGCTGCGGCGTACGTCGAGTGCCAGGTGGGCGACGACGTCCTGTGGGGCGTCGGGATCGACCCGTCGATCACGACGGCCTCGCTCAAGGCCATCGTCTCCGCCGTGAACCGCGCGGAGCGTGCCCAGGGCTGACCGCCGCCACGCCGATCTCGCCGACGGCCCGGACGACCTCGTCGTCCGGGCCGTCGGCGTTTTGTCGACGCGGTGTTGGTAAGATGCCGACGCACTGTCGACAACATTGGAAGGCTCCTCATGTTCCTCGCGTTGCGCGAGCTCGTCTTCGCGCGCACCCGCTTCCTGCTCATGGGCGGTGTCGTCGCGCTCGTCGCGGTCCTCGTCGTCCTGCTCTCCGGGCTGTCCGCCGGCCTCGTCAACGACGGCGTCTCCGGCCTCAAGCGCACGCCCGTCACCGACTTCGCGTTCGACGAGGGCACCGGGACCGACGCCGCGTTCACCCGGTCCGTCATCGAGACGGACCAGGTCGGCACCATGGCCGAGCAGCCGGGCGTGCTCGAGGCCGCGCCGTACGGCCTGCTCCTGGCGAACGCGCACCAGGAGGACGGCTCACCCGTCGACCTCACCCTCGTCGGCGTCGAGCCCGGCTCGTTCGTCGCGCCCACCGCCGTGGCGGAGGGGAGCCTGGTCGGTGCGGAGGACGGGATCGTCGTCTCCGCGACCGCCGCCGACGACGGGCTCGCCGTCGGGGACACCGTGGCCCTCGCGCGGCCCGAGCGCACGCTCACGGTCGTGGGCGTCCTCGAGGACCAGCACACGTTCGGCCACGTCGACGTCGCGTACCTCCCGCTCGGCACGTGGCAGGAGCTGCTCGCCGGTGCCGAGGAGCCGGGAGCCGACGTCCCGGACGTCGCGACCGCGGTCGCGCTGCGCACCGACCCCGGCTCGTTCGACCGCGAGGCCGCCGACGCGGCGTCGGGCACGGTGACGCGCACGCTCACCAAGTCCTTCGACGCGTCGCCCGGGTACACGGCCGAGACCGCCACCCTCCTGCTCATCCAGGTGTTCCTCTACGCGATCTCCGCGCTCGTCGTGGGCGCGTTCTTCACCGTGTGGGTCATCCAGCGGCGGCACGAGATCGCCGTCATGCGCGCCATGGGGGCGCGGCGCCGGTTCCTGCTCGCGGACTCCCTCGGCCAGGCGGCCGTGCTCCTGCTCGCCTCGATCGGCGTGGGCTTCGCCCTCGGCATCGCCGCGGGTGCGGGCCTCGGTGCCACCCCGATGCCGTTCGCGCTCCAGGCGCCCGACCTCGTCCTGGCCGGCGTCCTGCTCTTCGTCCTCGGGATGGCCGGAGCGGCCGTCGCCGTCGCGCGCATCACCTCCGTCGACCCCCTGACCGCCCTGGGAGGGCAGCGATGAGCACCACCACCCCCGCCACGCCCGTGCTCGAGATCGACCGCGCCACCGTCCGCCACGGCGACGGCGACACCACGGTCGTCGCGCTCGACGAGGTCAGCCTGAGCGTCGCCGCAGGCGAGCTCGTCGGCGTCGTCGGGCCGTCGGGCTCCGGCAAGTCGAGCCTGCTCGCGGTCGCGGGTGCGCTCACCGCACCGGAGTCCGGGACCGTCCGCCTCGAAGGGGTCGACCTCGGCGCGACGAGCGAGCGCGAGCGTGCGCGCCTGCGGCGCGAGCGCATCGGGTTCGTCTTCCAGTCCGGCAACCTCCTGCCGGCGCTCACGAGCGTCGACCAGCTCCGGCTCGCGCTGCGGATCGCGGGCATCGACGAGCGCGACCCGCGCGCCCGCGACCCCCGAGAGCTCCTGGAGTCCGTGTCCATGGGCCACCGCGCCGACCGTCGTCCGGACCAGCTCTCGGGCGGCGAGCGGCAGCGCGTGGGCATCGCCCGTGCGCTGGTCGCGAGCCCGGCGCTCCTGCTCGTCGACGAGCCCACGGCCGCGCTGGACCGGGCGCGCGGCCACGAGGTCGTGAGCCTCCTGGCCCGCGAGGTCGAGGCCTACGGTGCCGCGGCGCTCATGGTCACGCACGACCACGACGTGCTCGAGCACTGCCACCGGGTCGTCGAGATGGTCGACGGCCGGCTCGGCCTGCCCGCCGTCACGGGCTGACGCCGGTGGGCGGCTCCGGGAGAGCCGCCCACGCGCCCCCGGTCGGGCATGATGGTCCGGCCGGGGGCCGTCGTGCTCCCGGGGGAGTGCTCCGAGAGCGCTCCGGGAAGGAGGACCATCGTGCCCAAGATCGCCGCCCCGACGGTGGCCGAGCACCGCGCCGCGCAGCTCCGGGCCCTGCTCGACGCCGCGCGCGACCTCATCCGCGAGGACGGGAGCGGTCTCACCCTCGCCGCCGTCGCGGCGCGTGCCGGGCTCGCCCGGTCGAGCGTCTACCAGTACTTCCGGTCGCGCGGGGAGCTCCTCGACGCGGTGGTCGCGGACGTCGTGCCGCGCTGGTCGGCGCGCATCACGGCGGCCGTCGCGACGGCCGCGTCCCCGGAGGACGCGATCGTCGCCTACGCGCGCGAGAACCTGCTCCTCGTCGCCGAGGGCGAGCACGCCGTCGTCGCCGCGCTGCGCGCCGAGGCGAGCCGGGAGGCGCTCGCCGAGCAGAGCGCGGCGATGCACGCGACGATCCTCGTCCCGCTCGTCGAGGCGCTGGAGCAGCTCGGCGTCCCGGACGCCGCGCGCTCCGCGGAGCTCGTCAACGCGGTGGTGCTCGCCGCGGCCCGCCAGGTGGAGGCCGGCGAGGACGCGGAGACGACGCTGGCCCGCGTGCGCGCCGTCCTCGGGTGCCTCGCGCCGGCGTGACCGACGCCGTCGGCGGGTGGTGCGCGCCGTGTCGGCGGCATGACGGACAATAGGGGCGTGGTGCTGTACCGAGACGACGCGATCGTGCTGCGCGCCCAGAAGCTGGGCGAGGCGGACCGCATCGTCACCCTCCTGACGCGCGAGCACGGGAAGGTGCGCGCCGTCGGCAAGGGCGTGCGCCGCACGTCGTCCCGGTTCGGTGCGCGGCTCGAGCCGTTCATGGTCGTGGACGTCCAGCTCTACGCGGGCCGGTCGCTGGACACGGTGACGCAGGCGGAGACGATCGGCCCCTACGCACGCCGGATCTGCGAGGACTACGGCCTGTACACGGCGGGCGCCGCGATGCTCGAGACCGCGGAGCGCCTCGTCGCCGACGAGCGCGAGCCCGCCGTGCAGCAGTACTGGCTGCTCGCGGGCGCGCTGCGGGCGCTCTCGGAGCACGCGCACGCGCCGGGGCTCGTGCTCGACTCCTACCTCCTGCGCGCGCTCGCCGTCGCGGGCTGGGCGCCGTCGTTCGTCGACTGCGCGCGCTGCGGGGAGCCGGGCCCGCACCACGCGTTCGCCGTCGCGCAGGGCGGGGCCGTGTGCTCGCGCTGCCGCCCGCCGGGCTCGACGGCGCCCGCTCCCCAGACCTTCGCCCTGCTCGCCGCGCTGCTCGCGGGGGAGTGGGACGCGGCCGACGCGTCGGACGCCCGGCACCGCAAGGAAGCGAGCGGCCTCGTGGCCGCCTACAGCCAATACCACCTGGAGAGAACGTTGCGATCACTGCGCATGGTGGAGCGGGACGCCCCCGCCCCCCACGTCCCCGCCGTCCCGCACGCCGACGAGGCTGACGCCTCCGCGGACCCGCGCGCCGGTGCCGGGGCGGACGCCTGATGGCGCGGCGCACGTACCAGCCACCGTTCCCGCACCCCAGCGGTGCCCGGCCCCCGGCGATCCCGGCGCAGTTCGTGCCGAACCACGTGGCCGTCGTCATGGACGGCAACGGCCGCTGGGCCAACGCACGCGGGCTGCCGCGCACCGCGGGCCACGAGGCCGGCGAGGCGGCGCTGCTCGACGTCGTCGCGGGCGCGATCGAGATCGGCGTCAAGCACGTGTCCGCGTACGCGTTCTCGACCGAGAACTGGAAGCGCTCGCCCGACGAGGTCCGCTTCCTCATGGGCTTCAACCGCGACGTCATCCGGCGTCGCCGCGACGAGATGGACTCGTGGGGCGTGCGCGTGCGGTGGGCGGGGCGCCGTCCGCGGCTCTGGGCGTCCGTGATCAAGGAGCTCGAGGTCGCGGAGGAGCAGACGAGGCAGAACGACGTCTGCACGCTGACGATGTGCGTCAACTACGGGGGCCGGGCCGAGATCGCCGACGCCGCGGCCGCCATCGCGCGCGAGGTCGCCGCCGGGCGGCTCGACCCGCGCAAGGTCACGGAGCGGACCGTCCAGCAGCACCTCGACGAGCCCGACCTCCCGGACGTCGACCTGTTCCTGCGCAGCTCGGGCGAGCAGCGCACGTCGAACTTCATGCTGTGGCAGGCGGCGTACGCGGAGCTCGTGTTCCTCCCGGAGCCCTGGCCCGACGTGGACCGCCGCTCGCTGTGGCGCGCCGTCGAGGAGTACGCGCGCCGCGACCGCCGCTACGGCGGTGCGGTCGACGCGGTGGACGGGACGGCGGGCGGCACGGCCTGACGTCGTGCGCGGGGCGGCGCGGGCCCGTGGCCGGGACGTCGTGGGAGGCGGCCGGTAGCGTGCGCGGCATGACTCTCAGCATCGGCATGGTGACCGTCGACTCCACCGACCCGCGACCGCTCGCCCGGTGGTGGGCGCGCCACCTCGGCGGGCGGGTCGTCGACGAGGCGGACGGCTGGTTCCTCGAGGTGGTGCCCGCCGACGGGGTGACGGCTCCGGTCCTGGGGTTCCAGCGCGTCGAGGACCCGACGCCGGGCAAGAACCGGCTGCACCTCGACCTCGGCACGTCCGACCGCGCGGCGGACGTCGCGGCGCTCGTGGCGGACGGCGCGACCGTCGTCGGGGAGCACACGATGCCGGGCTTCGGCTGGACCGTGCTCGCCGACCCGCAGGGCAACCAGTTCTGCGTGGGGGCGCCCGAGTCGTCGGCGACGACCGTCGGCTGAGGCGGTGGTCGCCCCGTCGGGGCGGCCCCTCAGCGCGCCAGCGCGTCGAGGCGGGCGGCGAGCTCGGCCGGGCGGCTGAGCGCCACGAGGTGTCCGCCGGGCATCGTCTCGACCTCGGCGCCGAGCCGCTCGCGCGCGACGGCGCGCTGGAAGGGCAGCGGGAAGAGCCGGTCGTCGTCGCCCTGGAGCACGACCGTGGGCACGGCCGGCCAGGCGCGGGCGGGCCACGGCTCGGCGAAGGACCGCTCGGACGGCTGCCGGTCGCTGCGCTGCACGACGGCCGCGACGGGCTCCGGCACGTCGTGGAAGAAGTCGTCCACGGGGTCGAACGGGCCCAGACCGGTGGCGGCCCGACGCGCGGCGTGGTCGGTCGCGCGCCACCAGTCGCCCCCGCTCTCGCCCGGGCGCGGGATCATCGGGTTGAGCAGCACGAGCAGGCGGACCGGCTCGCGCTCGCACACGAGCGGACCCACGTACGCGCCCATGGACTGGGCGACGACGACGAGGTCGCCCCGTTCGGCGGGGGCCGTCGTCCGGTGCAGCGTCGTGACCGCGACGTCGGTGAGGTCCGCCCAGCCGTGGTCCTCGTCGTGCTGGGGGAGGTCGACCGCGACGGCTCGGTGACCGAGCCGGTCGAGCTCCGGCACGAGCAGGTCCCAGTACGCGGGGTCGCCGCCGGCGCCGGGCAGCAGGAGGAAGGTCGTCATGGGGGTTCGGACGGCCGGGCGCCCGTCATCTCATCGGTCGGCGCGCGGCGGGTCCTCGTCGCGGGAGAGCCCCGGCCCGGCGCCCTCCCCGGGGCCGTCCCCGACGGAGGCGGCGGTCGGCACGACCGCGGGGTCGCCGCCCGGGCGGGCGGCCCGACGCCGGACCGTGAGGACCACCGCCACGACGACCGCGACCACGATCGCGAGGAGCACCGCGACGCCGGTCGGCGAGCCCGTCGCGGCGGCGAAGGCGGCCGTCCACACCGCCCACCCGACGGTCGCGTAGATCGTCGCGTGCACCACGCACCCGAGGGTCATGGCCGCGAGGTAGCGCCCGAACGGCATGCGCACGACGCCCGCGGCGGCGTTGATCACGGTCTTCGTCCCGGTCGCGAGGAACGACGCGGGCACCGCGAGGACGCCCCACCGCCGCACGGTCTCGATCCCGCGCGCGGCCGAGCGGCCGGACAGCCACGCGTGGACGCGCGCGACCCAGGGCTTGACGGGGCGCGTGCGGTCGAGCGTCCACGTCGTGACGAGGCGCGCGATCCAGTAGGTCGCCTGGGTCCGCACGAACGCGATCGCGAAGAAGAAGGCGAAGAGCGCGGCGAACGGGGCGCCGTCCAGCGCGTCGGGCACCGCTCAGTCCTGGACGGCGGTGGCCCGCGCGCAGCCCGCGCACGTGCCGAACAGCTCGATGGTGTGCTGGATGTCGACGAACCCGTGCGAGGTGCCGACCTGGTTGGCCCAGGCCTCGACCGTCGGGCCGTCGATCTCGACGGTCCGGCCGCACGCCCGGCACACGAGGTGGTGGTGGTGCTCGCGGCGCTCGCACCGGCGGTAGAGGTTCTCGCCCTCCTCGGTGCGCAGGACGTCCACGTCGCCGCCGTCCGCGAGGCTCTGCAGCGTGCGGTAGACGGTCGCGAGCCCCACGTTGTCGCCGCGCGTGCGCAGGATCTCGTGGAGCTGCTGGGCGCTGCGGAAGTCCTCCAGGTCCTCCAGCGCGTCCGAGACGGCGGCGCGCTGGCGGGTCATGCGCTGCACGGGTCACCTCCGGTGGTGCGGTGGGTCGACCCCGAGGGTACGAGGTCGAGCTCGACGTCGTCGGGGATGTCCGGGTGGGGGTCCCGGGCGACGCGCGGCCGCCGTCGGGCCCACAGGGGTCGCAGCGCGGCCACGACGAGGTACGTCGCGATCGCGAGGACGACGATCGTCGCACCCGGCGAGACGTTGTTCCAGTACGTGAAGGACAGCCCGACGACGCACACGACCACCCCGACGACCGACGCGACGAGCATCGTGCGGCGGAACGAGCGCGTGACGAGCTGGGCGACCGCGACGGGCACGATCATGAGGGCGCTGACGAGCAGCAGCCCGACGACCCGCATCGACACGGTCACGGTGAGCGCGGCGACGACGGCGACGGCGATGTTCAGCGTGCGCACCGGCAGGCCCGACGCGCGCGCGAACTCCTCGTCATGGCTCACCGAGAACAGCGCGGCGCGCAGCCCGACGCCGACGAGCAGGATCACCGCGCTGAGCACGACCGTGAGGACGAGGTCCGACGACGTCACCGTCGAGATCGAGCCGAACAGATACTGCATGAGGCTGCCGGACGAGCCACCCGCGAGGCCGATGAGCAGCACGCCGCCCGCGATGCCGCCGTAGAAGAGGAGCGCGAGCGCGAGGTCGCCGCTCGTGCGGCCGCGCTCGCGCACGACCTCGATCGCGACGGCGCCGAGCACCGCCGCGACGACCGCGCCGGGGATCGCGAGCGCGTCGTTCGGCACGACGCCCATCGCCGCCCCGACGAGCCATCCGAGCGCGACGCCGGTGAGCGCGACGTGCCCGATGCCGTCGCCGAGCAGCGAGAGCTTGCGCTGCACGAGGTACGTGCCGACGACGGGGGCGCTGACGCCGACGAGCAGCGCCGCGAGGAGGGCGCGCTGCATGAGCGGGTCGGTGAGCAGCAGGGAGATCTCGGAGAACAGGGTGGTCATGAGGCCGTCCTGGGTGCGTGGCCTGCGGAGAGGTCGGGGTTCAGGGTGTCGGTGAGGCCCGTCTCCGGGCCCGCGGGGCGGTTGTCGCCGTCCACGGGCTCGTGCGGGTGCAGGTGCTGGTGGGTCGCGCCCGCGTGCGTGGACGACGCGCGGGGCGGGGCGCCGTCGTGCACGACGCGCCCGTGCCGCAGGACGACCGCGCGCTCGACGAGCGGGGCGAGCGCCCCGAGCTCGTGGAGCACCACGAGGACGGTCAGGCCGTCGTCCACGAGCCGCGTCATCGTCGCGGCGAACGCCTCCTGGCTCGGCTTGTCGACGCCCGCGACGGGCTCGTCGAGGACGAGCAGGTCGGGCCGACGGACGAGGGCGCGCGCGATGAGCACGCGCTGCTGCTGCCCGCCCGAGAGCTCGGCCGTCGAGTCGTCGGCGCGGTCCGCGAGGCCCACGAGCTCGAGCGCCTCGACCGTGCGGTCGCGCCAGCCGCGCGGGAGCCGGAGGCGGCCCCCGCCGAGGAGCCCGGACGCGACGACCTCCGACGCGGTGGACGGCATCCCCGACGGCGCGCTCACGCGCTGCGGCACGTAGCCGAGCCGCCGCCACGGCAGCCGCGGACCGAGCGGCGTGCCGAACAGGTCGACGGAGCCGCGGGAGAGCGGCACGATCCCGACGAGCGCGCGGACCAGGGTCGACTTGCCCGAGCCGTTCGCGCCGAGGAGCGAGACGACCTCGCCCGCGCGGACCGAGAGGTCGATGCCGCGCAGGATCTCGCTCCCGCCGAGCGTCACGTGGACGTCGTGCGCGGCGATCAGCTCCGGTGCGCTGGTCATGCGCACGCGAGTCCGGCCGTGAGCGCCTCAAGGTTGGACTCCATGACCTCACGGTAGTCCGTCGCGCCCTCCGCGAGGCTCTCGAGCGGGTCGAGCAGAGCGGTCCGGACGCCGAGGTCGTCGGCGAGCGTCTGGGTCACCTTCGGGCTGACGAGCGTCTCGAAGAAGAGCGTGGTCACGCCGTTCTCCCGGACGACCTCGCCGACCTCGCGCAGGCGAGCAGGCGAGGGCTCCGCCTCGGGGTCGATCCCGGAGATCCCGACCTGGTGCAGGTCGTAGCGCTCGGCGAGGTAGCCGAAGGCCTCGTGCGAGGTGACGAGCGTCGCGCCCGCGCACGGCGCGAGCGCCTCGGCGAACTCGGCGTCCAGGTCGTCGAGGTCCGCGGTGAGGGCGGCGGCGCCGGCCGCGTAGTCGTCCGCGTGGTCGGGGTCGATCGCGGAGAGCTCGTCGGCGACGGCGTCGCCCACGGCGGCCAGGCGCGTCGGGTCGAGCCAGAAGTGCGGGTCCGTGGGGCCGTGGTCGTGGCCGTCCCCGGACTCGTCCGCGTGCTCGGCGTGCTCCTCCGCGGTCTCGTCGGCGTGGTCGCCCTCGTCGCCGGGGTGCTCCTCGAGCCCGGCCGACGCCGCGGCGTCGACCACGTGCTCGGGGGCACGCTGCTCGATGCCCTCGTCCACCGCGGGCTGGAAGCCCGAGAGGTAGACGACGAGGTCGGCCTCGCCGATCGAGCGGACCTGCGCGGGCGCGAGCTCGAGGTCGTGCGGCTCGGCCGCGGGCGGCGTGAGGTTCGAGACGTCGACGTGCTCCCCGCCGACCTGCTCGACGACGTACTGGAGCGGGTAGAACGACGCGAGCACCTGGAGCCGGCCGTCGTCGCCGCCCCCTCCCGAGCCGCCGGCACCGGGGGAGCACGCCGCGACGAGCGCGGCCGTGGCGAGGGCGGCGGTGGTGGCGAGGGCGCGACGGCGCCGGGCGGGGGAGCGGTGCATGACCACCAGTCTCCGCCTTCTTGAGAATGAATGTCAAAACCGTTCCCGGTGAGCCGGGTCACGGCCGGGTACGCTGGTCGGTCGGCGCCCGTGCGGGCGTCGCCCACCCGTCCAGCCCCCACGAGCCACGTGCGGGGCCGTGAGCACCAGGAGTGATGTCCGTGGCCGCAGCGCCCTCACCCACCGCCCGTCTCGACGCCGTCGTCTCCCTCGCCAAGCGGCGCGGGTTCGTCTTCCCCTCGGGCGAGATCTACGGCGGCACCCGCTCCGCGTGGGACTACGGGCCCCTGGGCACCGAGCTCAAGGAGAACATCAAGAAGCAGTGGTGGCGCGCGATGGTCACGAGCCGTGACGACGTCGTGGGCCTCGACTCGTCCGTGATCCTGCCGCGCCAGGTGTGGGTCGCGTCGGGTCACGTGGGCGTCTTCACCGACCCGCTGACGGAGTGCCTGCACTGCCACAAGCGGTTCCGCGAGGACCAGATGATCGAGGAGTTCGAGGAGAAGAAGGGCCGTGCGCCCGAGGGCGGCCTCGCCGAGATCGTCTGCCCGAACTGCGGCACCCGCGGGCAGTGGACCGAGCCGCGCGACTTCAACATGATGCTCAAGACGCACCTCGGCCCGGTCGAGGACGAGTCGGGCCTGCACTACCTGCGCCCCGAGACCGCGCAGGGCATCTTCGTGAACTTCGCCAACGTCATGGGCGCGAGCCGCAAGAAGCCGCCGTTCGGCATCGGCCAGATCGGCAAGTCGTTCCGCAACGAGATCACGCCGGGCAACTTCATCTTCCGCACGCGCGAGTTCGAGCAGATGGAGATGGAGTTCTTCGTCGAGCCGGGCACGGACGCCGAGTGGCACCAGTACTGGATCGACACGCGCACCGACTGGTACGTGGACCTCGGCATCCAGCGCGACAACCTGCGCCTGTACGAGCACCCGCAGGAGAAGCTCTCGCACTACTCGACCCGCACGGTCGACATCGAGTACCGCTTCGGCTTCTCGGGCTCGGAGTGGGGCGAGCTCGAGGGCATCGCGAACCGCACCGACTTCGACCTCAAGACGCACGCCGAGCACTCCGGCAAGGACCTGTCGTACTTCGACCAGACGAAGAACGAGCGCTGGGTGCCCTACGTCATCGAGCCGGCCGCGGGTCTCACGCGCTCGCTCATGGCGTTCCTCGTCGAGGCGTACACCGAGGACGAGGCGCCGAACGCGAAGGGCGGCGTGGACACGCGCACGGTCCTGCGCCTCGACCACCGCCTCGCGCCGGTCAAGGCCGCCGTGCTCCCGCTGAGCCGCAACGAGCAGCTCTCGCCCAAGGCGAAGGACCTCGCGACCGAGCTCCGCAGGTACTGGAACGTCGACTTCGACGACGCGGGCGCCATCGGCCGCCGGTACCGCCGCCAGGACGAGATCGGCACGCCGTTCTGCATCACCGTGGACTTCGACACGCTCGACGACCAGGCCGTGACGATCCGCCACCGCGACTCGATGAGCCAGGAGCGCGTCGCGCTCGACAAGGTCACCGAGTACCTCGCCGGGCACCTGCTCGGCGCCTGACGCCCGACCGGCCCGGCGCACCGGTGCCGGGCACGCAGGAGGGGCGGGACCGTACGGTCCCTGTCTCTTCTCCACATCTCCGCG